>CAZYKY010000014.1:0-8245 GCA_964648405.1 uncultured Candidatus Saccharibacteria bacterium | reverse complement strand
AAGAAGAATACAAACTGACCGACGAGATGATTGCGCAATGTGCTCCCTACTGCGACATGGCGCGTGTCGAGCGCATATTAAAAGCCGAACGCGTCCTCCCTTCGCGCAAGACCATGCGAGATGTTGTCTTCTATCGGCCAAAACCGAGCAAAGACGCCCCCGACGGATACAAAGGACGCCTGGGGATCTACGAGGCGCTTCCCGTGCACGAGAGCATCAAAGAACTTATCGTTAAACGTGCCACATCGGACGAGATTCAGGCGCGCGCACAGCAGGAAGGGATGATCACGATGGTTGAGGACGGGTTTCTGAAGGCATCGCGGGGGATGACGACCATTGAAGAGGTGCTTCGCGTTGTCGCGGAGTAACGGCGCAACAACTATGCCACGCACAGCGAAAAAACCGGAGTACATCTCCCTTGCGCAAGCCGCCTTGCTTGTGCCGTATTCTGCGCAGTATCTCGGCTTGCGCGCGCGGCAGGGCAAGATAAAAGCCGTGAAAATAGGGCGCGATTGGTGCACAAGAGCGGAGTGGGTTCAAGAATACAAAACGGCGGTGCGCCGTTACAAAAAGCGGGAGAGATATGACGCAAACGCGCCCGTGCCTCCCGTGCCAAACCTTTTGCCGTTGCGTCCGCGGGTTTCTCTTGAGTACCGCATGGAAGCCGCCTCTCTCTCGCGTACTATGGCCGCAACGCTCATAGCGTATACGGTCGTTGTCAGCGTGTTTATATTTTCTCCGCGGCATGAAGAATATGTGCGATCCCTTGATCGTCTTGTGCAGATTCCCGTCACATACGCCACCGAGCGTGCCATTCCCCTTGCGCGCGTATTCGCCGCAACATCCGCAGACGCCGCGGATCGGGCGCGCCTCCTGCTCGCCTCCTCCGGATCTGCGTTGCTTGATAGGACCGAACAACTGCGGCATGTCTTCCAAAATCCTTGAGGCGGCTCTTGGGATATTCTTCCCTCCCCTTTGTGTGCGATGCGGGGCGGAGGGGGAGTACATATGCGCTTCGTGCGAAGTTTTTTGTTCCGAGGCCTCGTATATATGTCCCGTCTGTCGCGCATCAAGCTTTACCGGTGAGCGGCATCGTTCGTGCGTTTCGCGCCGCGGGCTCGACGGGCTTGTGAACGCGTGGGAGTATGATGGCGTCATCAAGCGGGCGATTCATCTCGTAAAGTACGGCGGACTTACTCATATGGCAAGCGAACTCGCGCTTCGCGCCCTCCGTGCGTATGCGGCAATTCCCGCGCGTTCAGGTGCTTTTCTTTCGTACTTGTATGGCGAAGATGTTGTGATATCGTTTCCGCCCATGTGGAGAGCCAAAGAGAAGATCAGGGGGTTCAATCAGGCGGAAGTTTTGGCGCGCGGCATTGCCCGGGCGGCGGGAAAACGCCCCCTCCCCCTCCTCGTGAAAATCAGGGATACGCGCTCCCAAGTTGACCTTGAACAGAAGGAACGTTTTTTCAATGTTCGCAACAGCATTGCGGTGCGCGAAGGGTCGAACGTGCGGGGGCGGCGCATTCTTGTGGTTGACGACGTATGGACCACGGGCTCGACCATGCAAGAGTGCTGCCGCGCTTTAAAGCGGGCGGGCGCGCGTACGGTATGGGGGTGCACGCTTGCCAGAACTCCATAGCACTATGACATCTTCTTTGCTTCGTTCCGATATTCGCTATCCGCGCCTTCTCGCGGAAATTTCCGGTGCTCCCGCGCAGATTTTCTATCGAGGCGAATGGAGAGCCGATCTCTTTGAAAAATGTCTTGCCGTTGTTGGCTCGCGGCGCATGACGCGGTATGGCCGCCAGATGACCGACGAGATCGTCTCGCGAGTCGCCGCCGCGGGGATAACCATTGTGTCCGGATTCATGTATGGCGTTGACGCAACCGCCCATCGGGCCGCGCTGAAGGGGGGAGGAAGGACAATTGCGGTGATGCCATGCGGCATCGATCTTGTGCATCCCGAACATCAGGAGGATCTTCACGGGGAGATTATGCGGCAGGGAGGGCTGATCATATCCGAGTTTGCAGGAACGTTTGCGCCCACGCTCTGGACCTATCCCAAGCGCAACCGCATTGTCGCGGGGCTCTGCCAGGCGACGCTCGTGGTTGAGGCGGGGCTGCGCAGCGGGTCGCTCATTACAGCCCGCCACGCCATGCGCTTCGGAAGAATACTTTGCGCAGTGCCGGGAAACAGCACGAGCCCGACATCCGAAGGGACAAATCTGCTCTTGAAAGAAGGAGCGCGCTTCGTAACGAACGCGGGAGATGTGCTGGAGCTCTTTGGCGTTGCACGGAAAGACGGGGGCGTTCGGGGAGGGGCGGGCTCTGCGTTTTCCGCGACCGAGGAGCAAATTCTGGATGCTCTGCGCCAAGAGCCCTGCTCCACTGACGACCTTGCCCTGCGCCTTTCTTTGAGCGCCGCGCAGGTCGGATCGGCGCTCTCTATGCTGCAGATTGCGGGATGCGTCGAAGAAGAGGAGGGGCGATACTATGCCGTCTAATCCAAGAGGAGTACAATAGTAATCATGCTTATCAAAGTTCTTTCGGCGACACACCTTGGGTTGAGCTCCCTTGGCGTTGCGGTGGAGGTCAACGTGGCGAATCGCGGGTTTCCGGGATTTGACATTGTCGGCCTGCCCACCAAAGCGGTCGACGAAAGCAAGGAGCGCGTGCGGACAGCCATTGGCAACTCCGCGCTTGAGTTTCCCGCAAAAAAGATTACCGTCAACCTTGCTCCCGCCGACATTCCCAAAGAGGGATCGTATTACGACCTTCCCATTGCGGTGGGCATTCTTGCTTCCATGCTCGGGTTTTCCGTTCCGGAGAAAAGCATATTTTTTGGAGAGGTGTCGTTTGACGGTTCTCTGCGCCATACCAGAGGCGTCCTCCTTCTCGCGCTGTTTGCAAAAGAATCGGGATATGAACGCGTCTTTGTGCCCGCGGATTCCGCAAACGAAGCGGCGATTGTCAGGGGCATTGCCGTGCATCCCGTGCGCACGCTCTGCGACATTGTTTCTCATCTTATGGGCCATCAGCGCATCGAGCCCGTCACATACCAAGGCGGGCATGCGGAGTTGTGTCCGGAATCCGAGCACGACATGGGGGAGATTCTCGGGCAGGATCAGGCAAAACGGGTACTGGAAATTGCCGCCGCGGGCGGGCATAACGTATTCATGGTGGGAAGTCCGGGCGCGGGAAAGACCATGCTTGCGCGCGCCCTGCCCGGAATCTTGCCGTCAATGAGCGAGGAAGAGTCGCTGGAGGTCACCCGCATTTTTTCCGCCGCGGGGCATATTCCTCCCGGAGGAACGCTCATCACGGCGCGTCCCTTCCGTTCTCCGCATCACAGCGTTTCTCTCGCGGGATTGATAGGCGGTGGAAGCAGGCCCCAGCCCGGCGAAATAACGCTGGCGCATCGGGGCGTGTTGTTTTTGGACGAGTTCAACGAGTTCCCCCGCTCCGTTCTTGAGTCCCTGCGCCAGCCCGTGGAAGACGGGGCGCTGACCATTGCGAGAAGCGGAGGACGGGTGCGGTATCCCGCGCAATGTATGCTTGTGGCGTCGGCAAACCCGTGTCCGTGCGGGTATTTGCGCCATTCGAAACGGAAGTGTTCGTGCACCCCCCGCGAGATCGAGCGATATAGAAAACGCGTTTCGGGGCCGATGCTTGACCGCATTGATCTGCATGTGGATGTTCCCGATGTTGATCCCGCAGAGCTTTCCCAGCGCCGCGCGTTGCCGCCCGCGCGTTCGTCCGCCGATATTCGAGCGAATGTGGAACGCGCCCGGGCGATTCAGCAAGGCCGCTTTGCCAACGACTCAATATTCTCAAACTCCGAAATGAGGCATATCCACATCAAGCGATATTGCCGCCTGTCTCCCCCAACAGAGGAGATGCTCGTGGACGCCGCGCGGGCGTTTCAGCTCTCCGCGCGTTCGTATTTTAAAACGGTGAAAGTCGCCCGTACGATTGCCGACTTGGAAGGAGCAGAATCAATAACCCCTTCCCATATAGGAGAGGCCTTGCAGTATCGGTTTAAAGCGTCCTGACGCATGCGGCATACGGAAGTGGGGAGGCGCGGAGAAGAAATTGCCAGAATATTTTTAGAAGAACGCGGGTATCGCATCGTGAAACAAAATGACAAGAATCGCTTTGGAGAAATTGACATCATTGCCCTGAAAAACGGCGTACTTGTGTTCGTGGAGGTGCGCACAAAGAGCAACGAACAGTTCGGAACGCCCGAAGACACGATCACGCGGAAAAAAAGAAGCACATTGCGCAAAAACGCGCTATCATATACTGCGAGGGTTCGCTGGAAGGGACCCTGCAGCATTGACGCGGTGTGCATTGTTCTTGGCGAGGACGGATTGGCGTCCCGCGTAACGCACTATGCGGGATTTGTTTCCTAATTATCGGTATGCCCCTCTATTCATATACATCGGTTGATATGGCCGGCGCCGCCTCTTCCGGAGTGCAGGAAGCCGCCGACGAGCACGATCTGGCGCGCTTGCTCCGCGAGAAGGGTTTCCTGCTTCTGCGTGCCGTTTTGAAAGACACGCGCCCTTCCGCGCTCTCCCGTTTTATGGATGTTGCCAACGGGATGTTTGGCGTGAGCACCGAGGAAATTCTCATGCTCATCCGCAATCTGAAGGTGATGGTGAACGCGGGAGTTCCCTTGCCCAAGGTTTTGGATATTTTATCCGTGCAGTCAAAAAATCTTGCCATGCGCAAGGCGCTTGTATCAATGCGAGAAAAAATCACGCAGGGATTTTCCCTTTCTCAGGCAATGGCTCTGCATCCGGCGATTTTCTCCGAGTTGTTCGTGAATATGACGCGGGTGGGAGAGGAATCAGGAACGCTTGACCAAGCACTCTCCCAGCTCGTTATGCAAACGGAGCGTGCGTACGATCTCACCTCAAAAATAAAGAGCGCCATGATGTACCCGGCAGTCATCCTCGCGGCAATGATCATCATCGGGGTCATTATGCTTGTGTATGTTGTGCCAAAACTCGCCGATTCCTTTCGCGAACTCGGCATTACCCTGCCTGCGTCCACCCGATTTGTCATCGGGCTTGCCGATTTTTTTCTGCACCAATGGTATATTGTCATTCTCGGTATTGCAGGAATTGTCTTTGCGATATTTTCCGCGCGTCGTAACGCGCGCGGAAAACGGATTCTTGACACTCTTGTGCTTCGCGTTCCTTTTCTGTCTGAGATCATCGTGAAGACAAACGCCGCTTTTACCGTGCGCATTTTGGGCTCTCTCATTGCCGCGGGAGTTCCCATTGTAAGGGCGCTGGAAATCACCGCGCATGTGTTGAGCAATGTGCATTTTCAGGACGTGCTGTTCAAAGGTGCGGAGGACGTAAAAAAAGGGGCGAAACTTTCACAGGTGTTCAGGCAATACGGGCATGTGTATCCTTTCGTGGTTACGCAGATGGTTGAGGTTGGGGAGGAAACCGGCAAGACCGCCGAGGTGTTTTCAAAACTCGCCGATTTTTATGAAGCAGAGGTCGGAGCGATGACAAAAAATCTTGCATCAGTCATTGAGCCTGTGCTTATGCTCATCATCGGGGGCGTGGTGGGATTTTTTGCCATTGCAATCATCACGCCCATGTATTCAATGGTGCAATCTGTGCAATAATGCGTCTATGAGAGAATTTCTTCCGTTGGTTCCGCGTTCGTTCGGCTTAGATTTTTCCGATCGTTCGCTCAAGCTTTGCCTGCTTGATACTAAAGGGCGCAACGCCATTTCCTTTGGAGAGGTGGATGTTCCCCAAGGGATTGTCGAAAATGGGGAAGTAAAAAATGCCGCGGAGCTCGGACGGGCAATTCGTGAAGGAGTCCGTACGGCGCATGGCGCAACGCTGCCGCGCTATTGCGTTGGAGCGCTTCCGGACGAAAAGGCATTTGTGCAGGTTGTTCAGCTTCCGGTCATGCCGTCGGTCGGGAGGAAAGAAATTCGCAGCGCCATCGCGTTTCAGGCAGAGACCTATATTCCCTATCCCATAGACACCGTATATTTTGATTTTGAGGTCCTGCCATTTCTGGGGGTTCGCGTAGACCACAGCGACGTGCTTATCGCCGCAATCCCCAGAGCGGTTGTTGAGCCGTACATGGAAGCGGCCCGAATTGCCGGCATCACTTTTTCTCTTCTTGAGCTTGAATCGTTCTCTCTGTGCCGCGCGTTGATTCGGGGCGGATTCTCTCCCGTTCCCGTGCTGGTGCTCGACATAGGGGCGACAAGGACCGGATTTGTCGTATTTTTTGGCTCAAGCGTCCGTTTTACCGCCTCCATCGGGGTTTCGGCAGAGTCCTGCAAAACGGCCTCCGGACTTTCCGACCTCGTCAAACATGTGAAGCGGTATCTGCTCTATTACAACGCCCATGCTCCGCATGTGCACGCGAAAGGATCGGGCGGAGACATTGATACCATGATTGTATGCGGAGGAGGGTCCATGGTGAAAGGGATCGCGCCTGCGTTGTCGTCAGAGTTGGATATTGCAGTTCGCGTGGGCGATCCATGGGTCAATATCCATTGGCCCCGGACTCGCGAGATCCCTCCGGTTTCTCGAGAAGAGTCCCTGCGGTATGCCGTGGCGCTTGGTCTTGCGCTGAAAGCGACGCGCCTCGCGCCTTTTCTATGAATCTTCTTCCTTATTCTGCCATTGACGCTTTGCGCCAAGAAACAAGAGTGAGATTTTTTGCGCTCGTGAGCATTGCCGCGGGCATTGCGCTTCTGTGCGTTGCGCTTGTGCTGTTTTCTCTCTCCTTGTATGTGCAGGGAAAGTCGCGGTCCTCGGAGCTTTTACTGCGCTCGGCGCAAGCAAGCTTCGAGACGGTTGAAACGACGCGGGCCGGCCTTGCATCCTTCAACACGACCGTCCAAGAGGTGGATGCTCTTATGCGCTCGCGCCTGTATCCAACGGACATTGTGAGCGCGATCGCCCTCCATCTTCCGGACGACATATCAATCACGTCACTTTCGGTCAAACGTTCCTCCGCGCAGGGAAAAAACGGCGCCGGCAACGATATCCAAGTGTTTGTATCGGGATTCGCAAAAACTCGCGACTCCCTCCTGTCATTCCGTGATGCTTTGCAAAGCAGTTTGCTTTTCTCCGATATTGTTTTTCCTCCGGCAAGCTGGTCGCGTCCGGACGACATTACTTTTTCGTTTACCGCGACGGCGCTTCAATAACATGAAACGGGCATTGTTCATTATTCTTATCGTTGATGTTGCCGCACTCCTTGTGTTCGTGTTTGCTCTTGGGCTTCCCCTGACCCGAGCGATCCGCCGGCAGGCCCAATCGTTTGCAGACCAGCGCCGGGAGTTTGAACGCCTTCAGGACCTCAAAGCAGAGCTTCGAAAGTTTACGGTGTTTGCGGAGCAGAACGCCTCCGGCATTGCCGCCGTGCAGGACGCCTTCATTGACTCCTCCACTCCGCTTGCATTTATGAAATTCCTTGAGCGCAACGCCGCCGCCGGAGCAGTGAAACTGGTCGTAACGCCCGGATTGGCGAAAAAAGAGAACAAAGCCGCACACGCTTCTTTAGAGTTTCAAATAACCGGAACCGGGCCGTACCGCGGAGTGATGGGGATGCTCAAAAGCATGGAACGCGCTCCTTTCGCGGTTTCTTTGCTCTCGGCGAGCATTCAGCGCGCGGAGGATACGGTGCGCTTCTCCGCCACAATAAAGGGGCTCGTGCAGTAATAAGAAGATGCGTATGATAAAAAAAGATTTTCATAGCATGGTCTCCTTGTATGGCGCAAGAATGCGCATGGCAATGGGCAAGCACATTCTTGTTTCGCTTGCCGTATGGCTGCTTCCGCTCCTCCTGATGCTTGGGGTGTGGGCGTATGCCCTCAACGCCTCTCTCGCCGCGTCTTTGGCGCAGCGCGAAGGGGAGGATGTCCGCATTCAAGAAGAAGTATTCTCGCGGGTGCGTTCGGAACTTTTGGAGAAGGAGCAAAGTTCAGACACTCCTTTTTCTGATTCTTTGAGGAATATTTTTCAAGAACAGTGAGGTTGACGAAGAGGGCAATTGTCGTTATGATTCTTTCAAATTACAAATTACCCCGTGGAGGAGATAGGAGCGAGTCCCGCTTTGGGGACGAGTGACGTAAGAGGGCGGAAGCCCTCTTAGGCGGGGGTCGGGGTAATTTTGGTCCTCATAGCTCAACGGACAGAGCACGGGCCTTCTAAGCCTGGGATGTAGGTTCGATTCCTACTGGGGACAC
>CAZYKY010000013.1:0-8576 GCA_964648405.1 uncultured Candidatus Saccharibacteria bacterium | reverse complement strand
GCAGACAGCCAAATCAATGGCGATTTCTGAGCCCCGTCTCCCTCTCTGCCACCGACTCAAACGGCAACGCCTGCACCGTCTCAAAGAACGTTGAGCTCACTCCCGCGGCTCCCTTTCCCGACTGGGAGGAGGTGGCGCCCTTCTAGGATGTTGACACGCATGGATGACACGCGATTTTTCTGGTATACTGGAGCAATCGCTGTGGGAGGCACCTCGAGAACCCCTCACAAAGGGCAAGGTCGGAATCGCAAAGGTCTTCGCATAATAAATTAGCGCATACACTATTTTGTATGGTACTCGACTGGACACAAGCGACTATAAACGCTCTCTTGAACCTTTGGGTCGGATTTCTCGGATTCCTGCCCAGTATTCTGGGGGCGGTGTTGGTATTGTTGGTCGGTTGGTTTTTTGCCGGATGGGTCGGACGCTTCGCAGCCGAGCTTTTAAAGCGGCTCAAGTTTGACCAGCTCTTTAGCAAAGACCAGTGGAAGGAGGCGCTGCGCAAAGCGGACGTCAGAATCACTCCCGCAGAGTTCCTTGGAGCGATCGTCAAGTGGGCGCTCGCAATCGTCTTTTTGAGCGCGGCGTCCGAGGTCTTGGGACTCAATGTCTTTGCTGGCTTTCTGGGAGATGTGGTTGCATTTATCCCCCACGTGTTTGCGGCGGTCTTAATTCTTGTCGCAACGGTTGTTATCGTTGACATCGTTGAGAAAGTATTGAGGATCGCCACGGAGGGAATGCAAATGGGGTACGGCCACGGCGTGGGGATTGTTGTGCGTTGGGCGATCTGGATTTTCGCGATCATCGCAATCCTCAACCAGCTGCGAATGGACACGACCATCTTTGGGGACTCTTTCAAGATTATCCTCCAAGGAATCGTCTTCATGCTCGCACTCGCCGGCGGATTGGCGTTTGGATTGGGAGGCAAAGAGGTTGCTTCTCAAATGCTCGACGACCTGAAGAAACGCCTTCGCTCATAGGGGCATCTTCCGGACACAGCCACCAAAACCCCCGCGCACGGGGGTTTTGTGTTATGTGCTAATCCGTACTTATCACACACTCTTGGCATGCGCCCTCAAGGGAAGACCTCCCTCCATGAAAGAACGGAATACTGGTCTACCGTGAGGGGAAAGTCGGGAGGAGGAGCATACAGAAGGTTGGCGTCATAGATGAGGTTTCTTGCGAGATAGCCCGTTCCGTCGGTATATGCAAACCCATAGCGTTGATTTGTAATAATTGTTCCGTACAGCGTGATGGTCTGGCGCACATGGTAGGGAGAACAGCGCGGCAGAGAAGTTGGGGGCCTGTAGTAGTACCGCCCCGCCCGCCCGTTTTGCGCCACGAGCGCGGCATCAATGCGCAAGTCGTCTTCGCTGACGAGCCCAACCGTAATGTTCCCCTGAGACACAAGGCCCAAAGAATTATTCCCATCATAGTCGGTATAGAGAATATCTTTGTTCACGACAATTGTCGTATAATGCCCGGGGGTCTCGGGGAAATATCCCGAGGCAATGGTGAGGCGGGCTGTGTAGATCTCGCTGGCCGCCGAGTCATTAAAAAAAAAAAACACAACTCCTCCGGCAGGGAAGGCATAGGTATTGAGAAGGGTTTCTCCTCCCGTCGCGATGCTCCACGTGCCCCATCCCTGCTGGCCCGACACGAGCGTACACCCGGTGGGCACGGGCACGAGCGTATTGACGCGATACAGGTCAAACGTGTCGTTTGTCTTTAACACCGCGTGATACCCAAGCGCCCCGGAGTTCGGGTAGTAAGATCCTGCGGATTGCGCCTTGTTCTTCATTTGCGAGAGATCCGCGCTCACGCCCGCAAAATCAAGCGCGGGCACGGAAACCATGCGTCCCGTTTGAAATACATCGGGCCGACTCGGAATCGCGGCGGGAGGAAAAGGATCTTGAGGAAACACATGCGTATGCACCCCAAACTCCTCGCCTCCCGAATGGTCGGGATCTTGGTAGGTTGTTTTGGAGCTTGAGACAAGATTGTGCGCCAGCCCGTCAAAACGGATTCCGTCGTTGGAGTGAATGGGGCCGAACACTTCCGTGCCCTCACCAAAACGCATTTCGTCATTCGCGGCAACAGCGTATTTCGCGAATGAAGGAATCGCGAGTCGCGCCTCAATGGTTCTTTGGACGGACTCGTCCGCGCCCACCCGTCCCGTGGAACGCACGATCACGAGGGTGGATCCCAACGGCGGGGGAGTAATCAGAAGAGAGAATGTTCCGACGACCACCCCCTCCGCGTTTTTATACTCATGCACATAGGGACCCGGTCCTTCCGTACCATCCGTAAAATCCTGGGGGGCATGGGCAAGGTGCCATCGATAATATTCAACTCCCGCCTCGGCGATTGAAAACGCAACCTCCCTGTGCAGGGCATTGCGCCCCATGGCAAGCTGGCTGAAAATCCACGAGCCCAAGGCGCCAATGAGCGTTGCCGCGAGCACGCTGAAGAGTATCGCCTGAATGAGCAAAGATCCCCGTCTCATAAGTTGTCTTTGAGATTTCTTAGGGTTACTTGTGCGCCAATGGTGAAGGGATCGGGCAATCGGCCCGCATTCTTATCAATAATCAAGACAACGCGCACCAGGCGAACGTTCATTGCGGCGACTGGGAAAGAAAGTGGGGGAGCGGAGCCGTCGTATGAAGCGTCATAATACTGAAATACCGGCTGTGCTCCGTTCGCCATGTCATGCACGAGTTCTTGAATCGTCTCGTCGGCAGAATGATACGCAAGGGGAGATCCTGACGGGATGATGGTTCCTTTTTTGAGCGTCGTTTCGTCCAAGAAGTATCTGACGCGTTCTTTGACGCCATTCGCGTCTTGATCAACATAAAACACAAACGAGTTCTCCAACGCCTGCGAGATCGGATAGGACCCGTCGCTTGCGCTGGATGCCTCCCGCACAAACATGGTGATATCTTTGAGCGCCCTCCTCGCCTCGGTTTGCGCTCCCAAAGAGTCCCGAATCATTGCCTGAGCGCCAAATGCCTCGCGCTGGGCGATCCATATGCCCGCGCCCACCAGCACGCTCAAGGCAATGCCCACAAGAACTTCTACCAGCGTAAATCCTTTTGAAGAGTTATGAGGAGGGGATGAGTGATACATCATAGTACGATCCGGATACCGTGATGCTCACGGTATCCGTCCATGTTTGATATCCTTGCTTTGAAACGGTTAGCTCGTACCCTCCGGAAGAAAGCCCCTGAAACAAGACCTGGCCCGGGGGAACGCAGGAGGATGAAAAGGTGAATGCAATGTCGGATATCACGGGAGTTGAAGAAAGGTCTGCCGTCTGCAAAAAGAGTTTGTAGCGCGCATAACGCTTCCCCTGCAACGCGGCGGGAAGCGTCGCGTTTGATATTGTAAAATAGGTGTTGGGCGTTCCGTCCGGCCCCACAAAATTCCATGTCTGCTTGTCATTGTTCGCGGCAAATTGGAAGCGCACGCTTTCGGCGCCCGTCTGAGGGGGTTGATTTTGAGGTTGCCATGAAAGCTGATAAAAGTTGCTCGCCGACCCCGTGTCAAATGTTGAAGAGATAAGCATCCCCGATACCGCGTATTCTTCCCCGAATTCCGCCAGCCGCACCTCTCCCTGATGGGAAATATCAAGGGCGCCGTCGCCCGACGAAAACTTTGTTGCGTCTCCCATATCTTGCTGACCGGCTCCGCCCGACCAGTCGGTTTGCTTGAGCGATCCGCGCCCCGTTGTATTCGTGGCGTATGTCTGGCCTTTTCGCAGAGTAACATCCGCCCCGCTCAAGGGCAGTTGGGTTCCGATATCTCTCACATTGACCAGCGCGCTGATTGGCACGCTTGAAGAAAGCACAAGTTTGACATTCTGAGCGCTGTCGGGCACAAGGGAAAATGGAGAAGAGGGAATAATGCCCCGCGTATCATACGAGGAATCTTGCAGGGCAAGCGCGTACTGATCCCACTCGAGATTTGAAACGGTCTTTTGCCCGGCGGATGATGTCTCAAATTGTTCGGAATATTTCTTTACCTCGGGATTTGTCGCAACAAGTTTTGAACCGGTCAAAGAAAAAGAAACGGAAGAAACGGGGACACATACCTGCGTAACGCTCTCCACAAGCATGGAGCTCGTTTTGTCAATGCGAAAACTTATCTGCGTGCTCTGCCCGGCAGACACGGTCGCGTGCGGAAGCACGGGATTTGGCGGAGTATGGGGGTCTTGCGTTTGGTCCGTTGAATATCCGGATTTTGTCGCACGAATCGCGTAGCTTTGATTTGCGGGAGGGACATCAAGAATGAGAAGGGATCCGTTTATATCCGTGACATCGTCAAACACAATGGCGGGAATCAACGTTTGATTTTCTATGTGCACGCCCGCCCCCTGCACCGCCTGACCGTTCGCGTCAAGCACGCGGATCAACAGAGCTCCGTTGGCGCTTGATCCCTCAAGATGTTTTGGAGCGACTGTGGTGGTAAGTGTCGCGGGAACGCTCCGCGGGCACGAAGAACATACAACAAGAACCTCTACCAATTTATAGTCCGCGGGCGCGGTGTCCGAGGGTTGCCCTCCGAGCGTCCCGTCAAACGGATCGTCAATGGAGCGTACCGTGGTTTGAATGGTAAACGATACTCCGTCTTTTATCTCCTGCCGCGTCTGGTTCAATACGCCCGAAGGAATTCCTCCTATGAGTCCTACGCTGTCATAGGGAAGGTTGCGTATAATTTCAACCTGCTCCAGGGCAAGGGCGCTCGCGCGCACAAGTTCTCTTGATATGCGCGACCCGTCGAGCAGGGCGGCGTACGCCTGCGCGACGCTAAGAACAATAAGAGAGAATACTCCGATGCCAACAAGCGTCTCCATGAGGGTGAATCCTCTCTTGTGCATTGATGCAGTATACACCCCTTGACATTCCTTTTCTAGGAGGGATATAATGCCTGCACGCATGAAGAGCGGACACACCATAAAACACACGCAACGAGGCGGATAGCGGAGCGACTTGACGAAGTTGTCGCATCGCCGCCTCGAAAAGGCGGTTTTTGTTTGCCCTTCGTGAGAACCTTACCAACTGAATAGGATAATGCAGGAAATGGCAAAGAAATGTAGTGAATGAGAATCGTTAGTCAGTTATTAGAGGCAGATGGTGGATGCCTCGGGATATCAAGGCGATGAAGGACGTGGCGTGACTGCGATAAGCCTCGGGAAGGTGTCAAGCAACCGTTGATCCGGGGATGTCCGAATGGGGAAACCCAATGCCGCACCAAACGGCATTTACCCTGATTATGTCAGGGTAGCTAACCCGCTGAAGTGAAACATCTTAGTAAGCGGAGGAAAAGAGAACGAATGTGTATTCCCTTAGTAGCGGCGAGCGAAGAGGGAAGAGTCTAAACCAGTCGATGCGTTGCATCGCTTGGGGTTGTAAGGGAGTAGCGTCGGAGCATTCTCCAGATCCACAGTTCACTGATCTGGAGAAATACTTCGAGGGAGAAGACCTAGGCGGAGGATTAAGAAAAGTCCTTGGAACAGGACGCCAGAGAGGGTGAGAGCCCCGTATCTGAAAATCTTTTCGCGCTCCTTGCTATTTTTCTTGAGTACCTCGGGAAACGAAAGTCCCGTGGGAACCATCCCGGTCTATCGGGAAAGACTAAATACTTGATATCACCGATAGTGTACAAGTACCGTGAGGGAAAGGTGAAAAGCAGCCCGGTGAGGGCGATGAAATAGATCCTGAAACCATCATGCCTACAAAGAGTCGGAGTCCTTCCGCCGCAAGGCGTCGGGATGACGGCGTGCTTTTTGCAGAACGAGTCAACGAGTTCGAGTGTGCGGCTTGTCTAAGCCCTTCCGGGGCGGAGGCGAAGCGAAAGCGAGTGCGAAGAGCGCGATCATATGGCCGTACGTTCGAGACCCGAAGCCAGGCGAGCTTGCCATGGCCAGGTTGAACCCAGCAGAAGTGCCGGGGGAGGACCGAACCGGTGAGTCGTGCAATACTCTCGGATGAGCTGTGGTAAGAAGTGAAAAGCTAATCGAGCCTGGGAATAGCTGGTTCTCCCCGAAATAGCTTTAGGACTAGCGTCCATAAACACCCTCTGGAGGTAGAGCGCTGGAAAGAATGATCGTGGAGAAATCCAGGCATTCTTACCAAACTTCGAATGCCGGAGATTTTGTATGGGCAGTAAGAACACGGGGGCTAAGCTCCGTGCTCAAAAGGGCAACAGCCCAAATCTTCGTCTAAGGTCCCTAAATTCTGGCTCAGTGCTAAGCAAGGAGGTGGGATTCCGCAGATAGCTAGGAGGTTCGCTCAGAAGCAGCTATCCTTTAAAAAGTGCGTAACAGCTTACTAGCTAAGGAGTTCTGCGCCGAAAATGTATCGGGGCTTAAGCCAGATACCGACGACAAGAATTTGCGCCGCAAGGCGCAAGTGGTAGGGGAGCGTCCTTACCGCAGTGAAGCCCGATCGCGAGTGACGGTGGAGCGGTAAGGAGTGAGAATGTTGACATGAGTAACCACAACGCAGGTGAAATCCCTGCGCACCGAAAATCCAAGGTTTCCTTGGCAATGATAATCAGCCAAGGGTTAGGCAGCCCTTAGTCCCTCGCCGAAAGGTTCGGGATGATGGTGAGCCGGTTAATATTCCGGCCCTGCCGCGCATTATTTTTGGACACGACGGAGTTCAGCATCTCGGGCGGATTATCGGATTTCCGTTGGGCATCAAAGAAGCGATTCAACGATGCACAAAAAGTGAGGCCTCGGTCTTGCTGATCCGGGGGAGCGGACTTCCCAGAAAAGTGTTTAAAGAGATACTGTGCGCGACATTCGTACCGTAAACCGACACAGGTGGATCGGCGTGAAAGCGCCAAGGTGAACGAGTGAAAGCTCCTGAAGGAACTAGGCAAAAAAGTGGCCGTAACTTCGGGATATGGCATCCCGCCGCAAGGCGGGCGCAGCGAACGTTTTTCAAGCGACTGTTTATCAAAAACACAGGTCCCTGCTCAACTCGTAAGAGGATGTATAGGGGCCGACACCTGACCAGTGCTGGAGTGTTAAGCTTGCCGGTCGTCTCCGCAAGGGGACGGCTGAGTGGGTGAAGCCCCAGTGAACGTCCGCGGTAACTATAACCGTGTTAAAGTAGCGTAATCTCTTGCCTGGTAAGTTCAGGCCCGCATGAAAGGTGTAACGACTTGAAAACTGTCTCCAGGAGCTGCTCGGTGAAAATGCAGTGGGGGTGAAGATGCCCCCTTCCTGCGGCTAGACGGAAAGACCCCGGGAGCTTTACTATAGCTTCCTATTGTCTTGTCGTGTTGAATGCGTAGCGTAGCAGGGAGGCTTTGAAGTTTCGCTTTCGGGCGGGATGGAGCCGCCGATGAAACACCTGTCTTTCAATGTGACACGACTAATCCGCCTCAGGCGGAGACAGTGGGTGGTGGGTAGTTTTAGTGGGGCGCTAACCTCCTAAAGAGTAACGGAGGTGTTTAAAGGTCAGCTAGCTCCGGATGGAAATCGGAGCGGTCGTGTAAAGGCACAAGCTGGCTTGACTGCGAGACCGGTAAGTCGAGCAGCTGGGAAACCAGAACTTAGTGAACCGATGCGTTGTCATAGAAAACGCAAAGATCATCAACCAAAAGTTACCCCGGGGATAACAGGCTGGTAGGGCCCGCGAGTCCATATCTACGGCCCTGTTCGGCACCTCGATGTCGGCTCATCTTATCCTGGGACTGAAGAAGGCCCCAAGGGTCCGGCTGTTCGCCGGTTAAAAAGGTACGTGAGCTGGGTTCAAACCGTCAACAAAGAACCCTTAGACTCGAGAAACACACGGCGGCTTTCACGAGTAATCGTGATCGAACAAATCGACTCATATCGGTGAAGTCCTAATAATGCATATCAACCTGTCGTATGTTAGGATAATACCGAGGGAAGTTTCGTATGCCCAGCCAAATTGAAAAAGCATACCTTGCAGGATTCCTGGATGGCGATGGAAGTATCTACGCTCAATTGAAACCAAATCATATGTATCGTTTTGGCTTTCAAATTGCGTCGTATGCGGTATTTTTCCAATCGCAAAAAAATCAAAAGGGCTTTCAGCGCATCTGTTCTTTGATTGGATCCGGATATCTCAGGGCGCGCAAAGATGGCATTCTGGAATATATCATCGGCAGGACCGACGCACTACGCGACCTTCTTGTGATGGTACAACCGTTTGTTATCTTAAAGCGTCAACAGGTAGATCTCATGCTTGAAGTCCTTAAGAAAAAAGAATGCATGAACGATGCGAAGGACTTTCAAAAACTTGCCAATTTGGTGGAAAAGTTTCGCGCTTTGAATTATTCAAAGAAGCGTACCCGGCACATGATAACCCCGTAGAGACTCGGCTTTTGCAAGCCGGATGGAGCAGTATGTTCCATAACACGTCGATCTCCTCTTTCAGATGAGGATGGTGGTATAGTCCACACATTTAGTAATAGATGCATAGCGTGAGACAGGTTGGTCCCTATCTACCGCAGGCGCAGAGACTTGAGAGGACTTGTTCCTAGTACGAGAGGACCGGAATGAACCAACCTCTGGTGTGCCAGCTGTTCCGCCAGGAGCA
>CAZYKY010000012.1:0-8760 GCA_964648405.1 uncultured Candidatus Saccharibacteria bacterium | reverse complement strand
GGAAGGTCGCGTTCTGCCATTGAACCACACCCGCGCTATCACCACGTCAGGGGATCCCACCACAGGCGGGGGCGCGGGACGTCCTCTTTCGCGCTGGGCTCCCGATTCTCGGTTGAGCCCTGCGTATCCTGTATGATCGTCACCACCTCCTCCCCCTGCTTCTTGTACAACCCCTGCTCCCGAAGAATCTTCTCTTGGTACGCGGCGGTCTGCTCTCGTGCCTGCGCTTCTTTGAGCCCTTGCTCTTTCGCGCTCAATGCCTCCATGCGCAAAGAAAGTTCGTCTGCCTTTTGATTCAGCGACGAACGCTTCAGATACATCGTAATGTTTCCATACAGCAAAAACCCTCCGAGGACAAGCGCCAACCCTCCGAATACCATCAAGAACAAGGGGCGCTTTGAGGCGCGCGTGGAGAGACGGGGTTTGCCGGATTTTCTTTTTTTTGCTACCATCGCCTATATATGAAACAAAAAAATGTGATTAAAACCGTGTGGATGGTGCTCGTTTCGCTCGTCGTCTTGAGCATGATCGTCTTCTTGGTCGCCCCCCTATTCTAGGGAATGTTTCTTGAAGTTTCAAGAAGACCGGAACACCTCTAAAAACACCTTGGAAGGAATCTGAATCGCCGCCCTCTGGCGCAACTCCTTCTTCCCCTTTTTCTGTTTTTGCAGAAGCTTGTTTTTTCTTGTCACATCCCCTCCGTACAAAGGGGCCGTTACATCTTTTCTTCTTGCGCGAATGGTCTCTCGCGCAACCACCTTTCCGCCGATTACCGCCTGCAGAGCGACATCGTATTGCTGGGCGGGCAAAAGTTCTTTGAGTTTTTCCGCCATCGCCTTTCCTTCCGCATGAGCGTCTTCGCGCGCCACAACCGTAGAGAGCGCCTCGTGGGGTTCTCCCGCAACCCACATATCAAGCTTGACGAGATCCGCCTTGCGCCACTCTTTCACCGCGTAATCCATAGATGAAAACCCCTGGCTCACGCTTTTGAGCCGGTCGTGCAAGCCGCCGATAATCTCCCGCAAAGGAATGTCATACATCAAAAGCACCGAGTTCTCCCCCAGATATTTCAAGGACTGCTGAACGCCGCGCGCCTCGTGCAAAAGCTTTACGACCGGGGCAAAAAATGAGATGGGCGCAATGACCTCAAGCGCCGCAATGGGCTCTCTTATCTCCGCAATCTCGTGGGGCTGGGGCCAGTCGGAGGGCGTTTTAATGGACATGCTCTTTCCCTTGACCGTAAGAATTTCATACTCAACGGAAGGTCGGGAGATGACGAGTTCCACCTTGAATTCCCGCTGAATGCGCTCGGCGATAATTTCAGAGTGCAGCACTCCCAAAAACCCGCACCGGAATCCCCTTCCCAGCGCCTCCTTTGCCTCGGCATCGCAGGTAAACGAGGGGTCGCTCAAACGGAGCTTTGCCAGGGCGTCTTTGAGCGCGTCAAACTGGTTTTGGTCTTGCGGGTAGAAACTCACAAAGACCATGGGCTTGGGAAGCTGATACCCCGCAAGGGGTTTTGCAAGAGAGCGCGAGGAGGAGATGGTGTCTCCGATGCGCACGGAACCCGGATCTTTGATTCCGGTGGCAACATAGCCGATCTCCCCGGCAAAAAGCGCCTCCACCGGAACATCCTGGGGCAGAAAATATCCCGTCTCCTTTGCGATGCCCTCAACGCCCGTCGCCAAAAGACGGATCTTTTCGTCGGTTCTCATGGTTCCGTCCACCACGCGCACGTACGCCACAATGCCTTTGAACGTATCAAATCGGGAATCAAAGATGAGCGCCCTCGGAGGCGCGTCCACGGATCCTCGCGGAGGAGGGACCCTCTTGGTCACCTCGTCCAGAAGTTCCTCCACATATGTTCCCTCTCTTGCCGAAACATGGAATACCTCTTCCTGGGAAATGGAAAGAAGGTCGGCGACTTCTTTTGAAACCTCTTTGGTTCTGGCGAGGGGAGAATCGATTTTATTGACCGCGGGAATGATGACCAGCCCTTGCTCCTGGGCATGGTTGAGATGCGCAAGCGTCTGCGCCTGCACCCCCTTTGTCGCGTCTACCAGAAGAATTGCCCCCTCCACCGCCGCAAGCGAGCGCGAAACCTCGTACGAAAAGTCCGCGTGCCCGGGGGTGTCAATAAGGTTGAGCACAAACCCCTTGTAGCGCATTCTGACGGGCTGCATTTTAATGGTAATCCCCTTCTCCCGCTCCAGGTCCATCTGGTCGAGATATTGCTCTCGCATTTTGCGGTGTTCCACGGTTCGGGTCAATTCCAAAAATCTGTCGGCAAGCGTGGACTTTCCGTGGTCAATGTGCGCGATGATGCAAAAGTTACGAATCGGTTCCATGGGTGAATCGTTTTTGTAAAAACATCCCCAGCAGAGCGCACTGAATGCCCGCCGTGATGGTGAGAGAAAGCGGGAGGGCAAGCACGCGTATGTCAGCAACGCCCTCGAGCGAAAATCGGGCGGCAAGCAGGTCATATAGTGGGCCGGGGGAGGCGAGCATTCGAGAAAACCCCAGGGCAAGCAGGATGTTGACTACAAGCGTTGCGCCGTGCACATAGGCGGGGGTTTTTGTGTCTTGCAAGGCGAAAAACGCCCGGACAAAAAGTAAAAGAAGCGCGTGCAGAACGATCCCGAAAGAAAACAACCCCAGCGCCGCCCCCGTCAGGCGCACGTCTTGGGGGCTGAAACTCCCCGACTGCAAAAGAAGGCGTACGATGTCGTTGCGAAAGAAAAAGATGCCAATTGACGCAACACCCGTCATGAGAACAATCTGGCGCGTCACGCGGGAAAAAATGCCGAGAAACTCTCCGTTGCTCCCGTGAACTGCGGCCCTTGCCAACGAGGGAAAGGATGCCAGGGAAAATGACAGCCCAAGAACGCCCACGGGCAGGTACTGAATGTTGTTGGCAAATTGGAAGATGGCAATGCTCCCCGGGGCGAAAAACGACGCGAGCGACGTAAGCACAACAAGCATGAGTTGCTGGGCGCTTACGGAAAAAAGCCGGGGAAGGGCCAACAACCCAATCTTACGAAGCGCGGGGTGAGACAACGATGCCTCGAGTCGCCAGCGAAACCCCTGCTTGACCACTCCGGGTGCCTGAACGGCCATATGTAAAAAAGCTCCCGCCAGCACCCCAATGACGACTCCCCTGATACCGACGGCCGGAGCAAAGAAAAGGATCCCTCCGATAATTCCAAGATTATAGAGCACGGGGGCGATGGCATAGAGTAAAAATTTCTGAAAATATTGGAGTACGCCGGAAAACACCGAGGAAACGCCCAAGATGAGAGGGCTGAGCAAAAGGACTCGGGAAAGGGAAACGGCGAGATTCCTCGACTCTTCCGAAAATCCCGGGACAACCAAGTTCATAAACCAGGGCATCGCGACAAACAGCACAAGAGCGACACACGCGAAAAATACGACGAATAATCGGAGGACGCTGTGCACGAATTTCCATCCTTCCGCATCATCCTTCCCAAAATACTCGGCGAGCATGGGCATAAACACCGCGCTAAACCCTCCCACGACAAGAATGCCGTAGATGGTGTCCGGAATGCGAAACGCCGCAAAATACGCATCAAGCTCCGGCCCCGCCCCAAAGCGCGCGGCGAGCAGGCGGTCGCGCACCAATCCCAGCGCCCCGCTCGCAACGGAAGAAACCGCCAGGAGTATACCGGCGCTTGTGATGGTTCCAAATGTCTTGCGTATCATATGCACGTCTTATGCTACCCGAAAGAGGCCAAAAACGCCAACTCCGCGCATAATCGCTCACGCGCGGAGTCGGGGCAGGCCCATAAGCCGAATTCTGTTTTAGACAGTCATCTATCTTCGCCCTTTGATTACTCTCGGGGTCATATGCGAGCCACTTTTTTCTTTCACCGCGAAAGATTTGCTCTTGCACTCCGCCAGGATTTAGCCGTTTCACCTCCGGCGTTACCGCCGAAGCTCGCCCCATCCGATATGGGGCGGCCTTTGACTTTCGTCTCAGACCGTCTCTGTTCGCACCTCGCCCGCCCGCCCAAAAGGGCGGATGGGGCCGGGCGTTACCCGGAACGTTCCCATTGCCTTTTTCGAAAGAAGGCAATGAAAAGTGTTCGGACTTTCCTCCCTATCCGCGCCTTGCTACCGCTCGACGCGGCGGGCGACTGTCCGGCCTGCAACCATATTATCCAACGAATCTCATACCTTGTCAAATGGGAGTTATAAAAGGCGGGCGGCGGGAGGACGGCGCTCGTCGAGCGCCTCGTTGACCAGCCGGTCCGCCTCCGCATTGCTCTCCCGCGGAATGTTCACAAATGTTACGCTCTTAAACTCCACCTTGAGATTCCACACCTCAAAAAACAACTCCCGGATGCGCGCGTTCTCAATTTTGTATCTCCCGTTCATCTGGCGCACCACGAGCTCCGAATCCGAGCGCACCTCAACCTCCGTCTCTTTTGTATAATCCTTCCCCGCCACCGCCTTTGCCATTTTCAGTCCCCTGACAAGCGCGGCGTACTCCGCCTCGTTGTTTGTCGTCTCGCCAATATACTCCCCCGCGCGCTTCAAAAGACGCATCTTGCCGTCATAGACAACAACACCAACGGCGGCCGGCCCGGGGTTCCCGCGCGATCCTCCGTCGGTATATATAATCACGCTACGATTCGTTTCCATAAGAAAAATATTCGTTGATATGCTCCCGAAACGCGGGGATGTTCTTCTCTTTCATTCTGAACCCCGACGCCTGTGGATGCCCCCCGTAGGTCATAAAAAGATCGGCGCGCCCCTCCATTGCCTTCACCGTATCCATGCCCAAGGGAGCCCTGACGCTTCCAAACGCCTCATCTTCTATGACCTTATAGAGAAAGACGGGTTTTTGGAGTTCCCGAGAAAGAATAGACGAGGCCGCGCCAAGCAGAGCGGAGTCAAATGATTCGTCACCCTCCACCAAGGCATTTTGCACTCCCTTGATGAGTATGCGATCCCGAAGGCGCTGAACGATCTCTTGGATGCGCTGTTGGCGGACGTGCTGTTTCTCCTCAAGGTCAAGGACCATGCGCTTTGCCTCTTCCATAAACGGATTGGTAAGCAGGCGAAAGGCGGCGGGCAATCCTTCTGAAACATCGCGAACGTTGAGAATTGAAATCATATACCCTATCTGGCGGTCTTTGTGCGCGTTCTCTTCCACGATGCCCGCCTCAAAAAACGCCTTGATGCCCGGCCTCCACGACTCTTCCAGACGGACGGTCCCCTCTTCAATGATCAGCTCGTTGTCTCCCGCGCGCACCATCATGTCGGCAATCGTTCCCAGCGCGGCCAGCTCAATCAAGCTTTGGCGCAGGGTTTTTGACATTGAGTCCTTCAGCAACGCATTGCTCACAAGCCACGACAACCCGCACGCGGCGTATTCTTTGAACGCCGAGGTGTCTCCGGGCTGTTTTGGGTCTACCACAATGTCGGCCTCCGGAATCTTGCCGCGGACAATTGCGTGGTGGTCAATAATAATCACCTCAAACCCCATGGCGCGCGCCGCGGCAACTTCCTCAAAACTGCTGATCCCGAGATCCAAAAGAATCAGCACCCCGGGAGCGAGGGGTTTCAGCGCCTGCAGGGCGGTTTGGGTCAGCCCGTATCCCTCCCCCTCGCGGTTCGGGAAATAGCAGGAGGCAACATTGCCCCCGATACTTTTGATCGCCTCCTGCAGAATAATCACGGCGGTTACTCCGTCAAGATCAGAGTCGCCGTAAAGCACGATGCGTTCTTGCAGACGCGCGGCTTTTGCGATGCGCGTGGCGGCTTTTTGAAGATGTTTAATCGGCATACAATAGTCAGAATCCTCTCCCCTCTCTCACCGCGCGCAGGCCCGGAAGATCGCCCTCGCCTATATACGTAAGCATCGCCCCTCCCCCCGTAGACACGTGAGAAAACGAGCGCTCAAGCGCCTGCCCTCTCACAAACGCCCCGAGGTCTCCCCCGCCAATCACCGAAAGAGCGCCGGACGAGGCGATACACCGCGCAACGTCTAACGATCCTTGAGTATACGCATCCTCTTCAACTTTTCCCAAAGGACCCGCCCAAAATACCGTCTTTGCCCTGCCAAGAATATCACAAAATTTCTTTCTCGTCTCAACTCCTATGTCAAGCGCGTTCTCGTTGGAAGGGAATCCATCTACGGGAAGCACGAGTTTCTTTTGGCGCAGAAAAACCGCCTCGCCTCGCGCCGCCTCCGCGGCAAGCATGTTGCCAAGCAGCACGTTGTCTGCAACCTCCAGCAGCCGCTCCACAACGCCGAGTTTGCTTTGCAGTTTACTCCCCCCTATCACGGCAACCATGGGACGCGCGGGAGCGTCCAAAAGCGCCGAGAGGGCGCGCACCTCTTGGCAGAATAGCGGACCAATCGCAGAAGGGAGAAATGCCGGAACCCCCACAATGGAGGCGTGTTCTCTGTGAGAGGCGCTGAACGCTTCATTCACGTAGCAGTCGGCAAGCGAGGCGAGTTCTTTGGCGAACGATTCGTCGTTTTGCTTCTCTCCTCCATAAAAGCGCAGATTTTCCAATACCAGCACCTCTCCGCTTTTCAGCGCGCTCGATGCCTCTCTGGCATCCGGCCCAACGGCGGTAGGAGAAAACGATACGGGCAAAGAGAGGAGTTCTCCCAGTCGCTTTGCAATAATTTTCGTGCTGAGCGCCTCGGTATGCTCTTCTTTGGGATCTCCCAGGTGCGTCCCCATCACAACGGACGCGCCCTGCTTATGTAGTGCGCGGATGGCCGGAATTACGGACCGGATGCGAAAGTCGTCTGCAATGCTCCCGCGATCGTCAAGAGGAACATTGCAATCGCAACGCAGAAACACTTTGGACCCCCCTCGCACCACTTCGTCAACCGTTCGCGGAATATCGTTTCTCATTTGGTATCTTCTTCGCGCGAGAAATAGATCGTCTCTCCCGGAGAAATTTCCCGCGCCCGAGAGTCGGGGACGGGATTCTGTTTTTTCTCAAGCGCGTGCGACAACGCCTCCCTCAACCCTTGCTGACGCTCTTGAGAAATGACGGATGGATGGGATTCCGGCGCCTTTACGCTTTTCTTTGCATCCGCAGGATGGAACATGACGGGTTTCTGCGAGGACACATCCGAAAGCGACACTTCCTGCGTCTCCGCGCTTTTCATCTTTTTTCTGCACGCTTTGCAGTATACGGGCCTTTTCCCGTCCGGAAGGAAGACGACTTTTGTCTCCTTGCGGCATGTGGCGCATATGGCGTCATACAGCGTCTGTTGGTCTCTGGCGGGAGCAATTGCCGGAACGGGAAGAGGAGCTGTGCCGTTGGACACGCCCGACCATTCGGCGATATGCTTTTCCACAAGCGCAACGGGAGTTCCGTACCGCTCCCTCGACCACCTGATGATTTCCGGCCTCAAGGACGCTTCAAGGGGCTCGGGGGGTGGAAGGGTCTCGGCGGAAAAGGGATGGCCCGCGATGCCGTCAATCATGAGTTTTACATAAATCTGGTATTTGTTGAGATTCACGAAGTCGTCCATGAGAAATGTGGGGGAGAACTCTTTTTCCAGCATCTCGGCGTCATCCGCGCCCACGCGAAACGATACGAGCGTTCCCGCGTTGCCAAAAACCGCATCTCTCACCGTTTCGTCCAGCTGGGCGATATACTGATGCCCCAGAATGAGGGAGAGGCGGTATTTTCTCGCTTCGGACAATATGTTTACAAAACTTTCAGTCGCAAAGTTTTGAAATTCGTCGATATACAGAAAAAAATCCTTCCGGTCGCGCTCCGGAATGTTCACGCGGGACATTGCCGCCAGCTGGAGCTTGGTAATAATCATCGCTCCCAGCAGGCGCGAATTGTCCTCGCCGATGGTTCCTTTGGCAAGGTTCACGATGAAGATCTTCTGGCTATCCATCGCCTCCCTCATATCAATGGTTGAGCGCGTCTGCCCAAGCAAGTTGCGTATCAACGGATTGGAGATAAACTGGCCTATCTTGTTTTGAATGGCCGCGGTCGCCTCTATTTCGTAGCGCTGGGTGTACCTTGCGTACTCCTGCGTCCAAAAGGTCTTAATGACGGGATCCGTAAGATGTTCCACCACCTTCTGTCGGTATTCCGGGTCCGCGAGCATCCGATTGATTCCCAGAATTGTAGAGTCGGGATACTCCAACAGAGCGAGAATGGTGTTGTTCAGAATATACTTCATGCGTTCCGACCATACCTCGGGCCATATCTTCTCAAACACAGACATCAGCCCCGAGGCGACAAGGTGGCGGTACGTGGCGGGAACCTGCTCCATTACGTTGAATGCGATGGGAAACTCCGTATCCGCGGGGTTGATGTACACCACGTCTTTGACGCGCTCTTTGGGAATAAAATCAAGAAAAAAGTCGGCCGCCTCCCCGTGCGGATCTATGAACCCCATCCCCCTCCCCTCCTGGATGTCCTGCACGGCCATATTTTTCAACAATTCGGATTTTCCCATTCCGGTCTTCCCGAAAGGTTGTATATCCGAAAAAATTAATGTCGTGTGCCATACGTTATTCCGTCGGAAGGTTTGCGGGCGCCTGCCCCTTGCTTGTGCCAACGCGGGGCACGGAAAGTTGGGGCACGGGAATACGCCCGGGAAAATGAATGAGTGTCGCCAACTCCTCGGTGTTGAGAATGTTGTGCTCCTCCCCGGGCGGAAAAAAGGCGGGAACGCGCATAGTGTACCATCTGAACATTTTGCGCTTCTTGAGGTAGGCGCTTTTTGTATTCAGATACCACGTC
>CAZYKY010000011.1:0-8887 GCA_964648405.1 uncultured Candidatus Saccharibacteria bacterium | reverse complement strand
GGAAGCGTGGCCGAGCGGCTTATGGCGCTGGTCTTGAAAACCAGTTGGGGGCAACCCCTCGGAGGTTCAAATCCTCCCGCTTCCGCGTATATATATGAAAGAGCGCGTGCTGGTAAAAGAAATTTTACGGTTGTTTTGGAGCGAGCTGCGGCAGATAAAACTGCAGTTCGCGGTTCTTGTCGTTGGCGCCGTGATTGGAAACTCCGTCAGCGCGTATATACCTGTGTTGTACAGGCGTTTCTTTGACATTGTGTCTGTAACAACTCCCGCAAGCGGTGGTATGAGCGCGCTTCTCGCCGTGCTCGAGTGGATTCTTGTCTTGAATATTCTGCGCTGGGGCGCCTTTCGCGCCACGGACTTTTTTTTGGCGTGGATGGAGGCGCGCGTGATGACCCGCCTGCGCGCGCGATCCTTCGAGTACATTCTGTCGCACTCGTATAGTTTTTTCATCAACACATTTGTTGGGAGCGTGGTACAAAAGCTCAACCGTCTTCCGCGGGCGTTTGAAAGATTTTTTGACCGGTTCGTCTGGGATATTCTCGCCATGGTTGTGCAGTTGACGGGAATGGGCATTGTGCTGTTTTCCATCTCGCCCGTGATAGCGTTCGCGATGATCGGCTGGGTTGTGTTGTTTGTAGGGGCGAGCATTGCGGTTTCTGTGTGGAAACTTCGCTACGATGTGGTGCGCTCACAGAGGGACTCTGAAACCACGGCGGTTTTGGCGGACACCTTAAGCAGCCAACAGAACGTTCAGGCATTCTCACGATTTTCTTTTGAGTCAAAACGATTTTGGGGGGTCGTGGACAACCTGAAAAAAAGCATGCTTGATTCGTGGTACGCGGGGGGCGCCATCAACACGGTGCAGAGTTTTTTATTCGTGTGCGCAGAGTTTCTCATCTTTGTCTTTGCCCTGCGCCTGTGGAACGAAGGAACATTTTCCGTGGGATTCTTTGTGCTTCTGCAGGCGTATTTCCTGCAACTTCTCGGCAAACTATGGGATTTTGGCAGAATCGTGCGAGATCTCTACGAAAGCTTCGCCGATGCGACCGAGGCGGTTGAGTTGTTGGAACAAGAACATGGCATTCAAGACATTCCGACGGCAAAGCCCCTCCGCGTTTCAAAGGGGGACATTCTGTTTGAGCGCGTAAGCTTCGCCTTTCAAAAGACGCGATTTGTTCTGCGCGATCTCACCATCCATATCAAGCCGCAAGAGCGCGTTGCACTTGTGGGGCACTCGGGATCGGGCAAAACAACCATCAGCAAACTCCTCTTGCGCCTGTACGATCCCACGGATGGAAAGATCATGATCGACGGGCAGGATATCGCAAAAGTCACCCAAGAGTCCCTGCGCCTCTCCATTGCGTTTGTCCCCCAGGAGCCCCTGCTGTTTCACCGGAGCTTAAAAGAAAACATCAGATATGGAAATCTTGAGGCGACCGATGCGGAAGTTGAGAATGTTGCGCGGCTCGCATACTGCGAGGAGTTCATCAAAGGCCTTCCCCAAGGGCTGGAGACCCTCGTGGGAGAGCGCGGAATCAAGCTCTCCGGAGGGGAACGCCAACGCATCGCAATTGCGAGAGCGTTTTTGAAGAACGCTCCCATTGTGCTGTTTGACGAGGCGACCTCAAGCTTGGACTCAAAGTCGGAAGGATTTGTCCAACGGGCGCTTGACGCGCTCTCGCAACGCAAAACCGTCATTATGATCGCGCATCGCCTCTCCACCATTCGGAAGGCGGATCGCATTCTGGTTATTTCCAACGGGCGGGTTGCCGAAGAGGGCAGTCACGACGATCTTGTGGAACAACAGGACGGGATCTATCGGCAGTTGTGGTCCCTGCAGGCACAGGGGTTTGAGCCCGAAGAATAATCCGCCCGCAATTTGCGGGCGGATTTCTTTACGCGCCGGCACCTTCGAGGTATGATATATGCATGCAAGGGTACCGAAACATTTTGTAATTTGATATACTGAACATGCGCCTTGGCTCTTTTCAATTTACCCCCCAACATATTCTCGGCGTAGACATCGGCACCTCTCTGCTCAAAGTCGTGGAGCTCTCAAAATGGGGCGAGCGCATCAGCTTGAAAAATTACGGAGCGCTCAGAGCGAGCTCGCTGTACGACAGGCCGTTTCGGACATTTGAGAAAAATACCCTTCTGCTTTCCCAAGAGGACATCGCAAGGGCGTTGAGGGCGATTCTGCAGGAAGCGAACATTGGGACGCGCCGCGCTGTGTTCTCCATTCCCGACTTTTCCAGCTTCTTTACCAATTTTACCCTTCCTCCCATGACCAAGGAGGAGGTTCCGAGCGCCGTGGAGTTTGAGGCGAGAAAACACATTCCCGTCCCTCTCTCCGAGGTAACATTTGACTGGCAGATCATTGAGGGGCATATAGGACGCGGCCAAAGCGTGGGAGTATTGCTCGTTGCGGTTCCCAACGAAGTGATCGCCCAATACCGGGAAATTGCGCGTTTGGCGGGACTTGTTCTCGTTGCCATGGAGGCGGAAGTATTCGGATTCATCAGGTCGTGCGTCGGAGACGAACGGCGGCCGATCGTCATGGTGGACATCGGAGCGCAGAGCACCACCATCAACGCGGTTGCCAAGAAGATGCTTCGCATGTCCCATAGCGTTGACGTTGCGGGCAACAGTTTTACGGAGCGCATCTCCCAGTCCCTCTCTCTTGACCGTCCGGAGGCGGAGCGCGCGAAACACACGCAAGGCATGAATATTGCCGCGGGAGATCGGCCCCTGCTTTCTCCGCTCGTTGACATCATCATAGGGGAGATCCAAAAATTCATTTCAAATTTTCGCCAGGTTGAGCGTCAAGAAGCCGCGAAAGTCATCATAGGAGGAGGTACGGCGGCGCTTCCGGGATTGCAAGAGTATATTGCTTCGCAGATCTCGTTGGAGGTCGCAACATCCGATCCGTTCCGATCCGTGTACGCTCCGGCAATGCTTGAGAGCGTTGTCCGGGAGATGGGGCCATCCTACGCGGTTGCGGTGGGAATCGCGATGCGGGAATTTTTTTAGACACGCCATGGACATCATTCCAAAAACAGATCGGCAAGAGTGGAGAATCCAGTACGCGCTGTACGGGGCGTATGCCCTGCTGTTTGCGTCGGTCATTGCCTTTGGAGCGCTCAAAATCATCCAGTCGCGCTTGCTGAACGCGCTTTCCCGCGCGGACGTTCTTCTTGCCCAAAGCCAAACGCCTGCGGAAAAATCCCTTGAGGAAGAAGTTCTCTTTATGCGGGATCGCCTGCAAGACGCCGCGAACATCCTTGCGACCGCCTCAAGCCCCCTTCCTGTTTTTTCCGCCATTGAGAGGGTTGTTCTCCCCAACATTGTGTTCACAAGTATTCAGATTTCCATGGACGGGAGGCGCGCCGCCATTATGGGCGAAGGGTCTGACTTTTTCACCATCGACAGACAGATCAAGGCAATGCAGGAAGCCCAAGAAATTTCCCGCCTTGAACTCTCTTCGCTCGGATTTACCGGCAAGGGGGCCATTGCGTTTACCATTGAGGCCGAGCTTGCAGAGAATAAATAACGGACATGAAACCGACAGGATTACTTCTCTTTATGCTGGTTGGAGCATCCGTCATTGTTGGAATATTTTTTGTCTTGCCAGCATACAAAGATATGCACTCAATGCGTGCAACCATTCAAAAACACCAGCAAGAATATGAAACGCGCGCGGCTTACTACGCAACATTAAGGGAGGTACAAAGCCGTCTTGAAGAACGCAGAGAGGGGGTTTCGCGCCTAGACGCGGCAATTCCCAAAGAACTCGGACTGCCCGCCCTCTACGGGCTCTTGCAGACCATGGCTGCGGAGTCCGGGCTTGTGATGCGCTCGGTAGGATCGTCTTCCGTCGACCAAAGCATGGCGGACGTTCGGGCGCGGCAGAGCATCATCAGCCTCAAGCTTACGGGGACATATGCCTCGTTGAAGGCATTTCTTGAGCGAATGGAAGCCGCGCCGCGTTTTTTGAACGTTCAAGATGTCGCATTTCTTTCGTCAAAAAGCGCAGCCGTTCCGTTTGACTTTTCTCTTTCACTCACCACATATTCATATTAGGACCATGGCCATCACATTTACAGAAGAACGAAGCAGACAAACATATCTCATATGGGTGCTTGCCGGCGTCCTGCTGTTCACGCTGATTGTGCTGTGGCGCGGGTACTTTGGGCAGGGATCGTCGTTTACTCCCGCGGAAGAAAAAATTGTCGCGCCAAAAACCGTGGACATGCGATGGGACATATTGGATCCGGGCGTATGGGAGGGCCGCTCTACTCTTGCGGCTCCGCCTTCCGTGTCTGAAATACAAGGCAGGAATAATCCGTTTCTTCCTTCACGGCCATGAATATTATAGATGCGTTGGTTGCAAAACGCTTGCTTGACGAGGCAAAGGGAGCCGAACTGAAGGCGCAAGTTCAGGCGGAAAACAAGAGCGCCGAGGTTCTGGTGCTTGAGCAAAAACTCATTGATGAGGGACTGCTTTTTGGAGTGAAATCGGAGGCATTGCGCCTTCCCTTGCGTTCCGTGGATGCAAAAGAAATTCCCGCGAACGTATTTGAGCTCATTCCCGAAGACGCCGCCAAGTACTATTCTATGATCCCTTTGGTGCGGGGGAAGGGCGAGGTGGAAATCGGCATGGTCTATCCCGAGGACTTCAGGGCGCAGGACGCCTTGAAATTTTTGGCGCGACAGAACGGATTTTCATACAGTGTCGCCCTTATCGCCATCAGCACATTTCGCGCGCTCATGAAGCAATATCAGGGATCAAAGGGAGGGGTGAAAAAAGCGCTGGAAGAACTGGAACAGCATATCCAGGTTGAGGCGGTGCGGGGGAAGGGCGAAACCCTGACACAGAGGGTGTCTGAAGATGCGCCCATCACCAAGATGGTCGCGGTCATTTTGCGCAACGCCGTTGAGGGGGGCGCCTCCGACATTCATATTGAACCCACGAGAGAAAAGTTGATGGTTCGGTTTCGTTTTCTCGGAGAGCTGCATCCCTCGCTGTTGTTGCCAATGTCCGCCCATCAGGCGGTTGTTGCAAGGATCAAGATTCTTGCAAATATGAAGCTGGACGAATCCCGCCTGCCCCAAGACGGAAGGTTTTCTACTCCCATTGACAACAGAACCGTTGATTTTCGTGTCGCGACCCTCCCTACGCCGTTTGGAGAGAAAGTCGCAATCAGGGTGCTGGATACCACGCTTGGACTGAAGGGGCTTGAGGGCTTGGGGCTGGAGGGGAGAAACCTTCTGAAAATACAGGAGGCGATCAAAAAACCCTATGGGCTCATCTTGGTAACGGGGCCCACGGGATCGGGAAAATCAACAACCCTGTACAGTATTCTCAGTTCTCTCAATCGGGAGGGAGAGAATATCGTAAGCTTGGAAGACCCCGTGGAATATTTCATTGAAGGCATCAACCAGTCGCAGGTGCGTCCCGAGCTCGGGTACGACTTTGCCTCGGGACTGCGCCAGATTTTGCGCCAAGATCCCGATGTGATTATGGTGGGGGAGGTGAGGGACGCGGAGACCGCCTCGCTGATCATCCATGCCGCTCTGACGGGGCATGTGGTGCTCTCAACCCTGCACACCAACAACGCGCTTGGCGTCATTCCCCGCCTTATAGACATGGGCATTGAGCGGTATCTTCTCGCCCCCACATTGAGTGTGGCGCTTTCCCAGCGACTGGTGCGAAAACTCTGCCCGGCGTGCAGAAAAAAAACAGAGAGCCCGGACGCGCTGAAGAATATGGTGGCAAAAGAGATAGAATCGGCCCCTTCGGACTTTCAGAAAGCGGCGGGAGCGTACATAAGCGCTTCCAAGGCAATGACGGTGTACGCGCCCAAGGGATGCAAAGAGTGCGGGGGGTCGGGGTATGCGGGGAGAATCGGCATTTTTGAGGTGTTGGAGATGACCGACGAGCTGGGGAAGCTCATCTACGGAGATATTTCAGAAACATCACTGCGCAAAGAGACCAAGAGGCAGGGCATGGTGTCTATGCGTCAGGACGGCATAGTGAAGGCGCTGGAGGGGGTAACGACGCTTGAAGAAGTCCTGCGCGTAACGACGGAGACAGACGATAATTAGCACGCCATATCCATGAAAAAAATTCTTCTTGTGGAGGACGACGAATTTCTCGTTGATATTTACAAAACAAAACTTGAGGAGTCGCATTTTGAGGTTGTAGTGGAAAGCGACGGGGCAAGGGTGGTTGAAACCATCAAAAAAGAAAAACCCGACCTTGTCTTGTTGGACATTGTTCTTCCAAACGAAGATGGATGGTGCATCCTGCGCGACTTGCAGAGCACGGGAGGCGAAAAGACCAAGGTGGTTGTGCTTTCCAATCTCGGGCAAAAAGAAGAGATAGAAAAAGGGCTCTCGCTGGGCGCATCTCTCTATCTCATCAAGGCGCATTACACCCCGAGCCAGGTTGTCAAGGAAATTTCGGCGCTGGTATAAGAAAAGTAATTTTTCGCATCGTATGATTGAAGATCTCCTGTCGCTTGCCACCAAAGAAAAGGCCTCCGATCTCCATCTTACCGTGGGGCATTCTCCCATTTTGCGCATCGCGGGGCGGCTCGTGCCCATCAAAAAGTTTGACGCGCTCGGGGCGAAAGAAACCATGGAGGCGGCGTCTTCTCTTATGAATGAGCATCAGAAAGAGCAATTTCTCGCCCAGAAAGAACTTGACTTTTCCTATAACCATAAAGACAAGGCGAGGTTTCGCGTGAACACGTTTTTTCAGCGCGGAAGCGTGAGCGTTGTCATGCGCCTGATTCCGTCCGAAATCCGTACGCTGGAAGAGCTTCGGCTTCCCTTGACGCTCCATGAATTTACCAAGGCGACTCAGGGGTTCGTCTTGATTACGGGCCCGTCGGGACATGGAAAATCAACGACGCTTGCCGCGCTTATTGACGAGATCAACCACACGCGAGCCGAGCATATCATTACCATTGAAGACCCCATTGAATACGTATTCAAGGACGACCAGTCCATCATTGACCAGCGGGAGGTCCATCAGGACACCATGAGTTTTGCCTCCGCCCTGCGCTCAACATTCAGGCAGGATCCCGATGTCATCATGGTGGGAGAGATGCGGGACGCCGAAACAATCTCCACGGCAATCACCGCCGCCGAAACCGGGCATCTGGTTTTTGCGACTCTCCACACAAACTCTGCCGCCCAAACCATCCATCGGGTCGTGGACACTTTTCCCTCCGATCAGCAACATCAAGTCAGGGCGCAGTTGTCGGGTTCTTTGCTTGGAGTTGTATCCCAACGACTGATACCGGACATACAGGGAGGGTTGGTCCCCGCATGCGAAATTATGTTTTCCACTCCTGCGGTTGCAAACCTCATTCGGGAAAATAAAATTCATGAGCTTCCTCTTGTCATTGAAACCTCGGCTGAAGCGGGAATGATATCGCTCAACAGGGCGCTTGCAGGACTCGTGATGACGAAAGCGATCACGCTTGAACACGCGCTTGCCTATTCTCTGAATCCCGTGGAACTTTCTTCGCTTGTCCGTTCTTGACTATGAAGTTTCGCTATCAGGCGCGAGACAAACAGGGCAAGACGCAAATTGGCGTCATAGGAGCTTCTTCCAAAGAGGCGGCTTTGCGCCTGCTTGAAGGATATGGATTGTTCATAACATTGCTTGAGGCGGAGCACGAACAGCTGTTGCTTGCCAGAGACATTGAATGGTTCAATCGCGTGGGTTTAAAGGATGTCCTGATATTTTCCCGAGAGCTTGCGATTATGTTTAAAGCGCGCGTGCCCTTGCTTGAAGCGCTTGCCGTGCTCGCGCACCAGATGAAAAATAAATCGTTCAAGGAGCGCGCGTCAGACATCGCGGAAGCCGTGGAAGGAGGCACGTCGTTGTCTGCCGCGCTGGCAAAACATCCCGGCATTTTCTCCTCTTTTTTCGTGAGCATGGTCAGAAGCGGTGAAGCGTCAGGCAAGCTTGCAGAAGCGCTGGAATACCTTGCCGACCACCTTGAGCGGGAGCATGAGGTAAACCGCAAGGTCGTAGCCGCCATGGTATATCCGGCATTTGTGGTTGGCGTAACGCTCATTATTCTCTTGATGATTGCGTATGTGGTGGTTCCGAATTTTCTCTCGGTGCTTGCGGCAAACAATCAACAGATGCCCCTTATTACCAAGGTTGTCGTTGCGTTTGCCATGGGGTTGCGACAGTGGGGATTATTGATTGCGCTGGCGCTTGCCGCCGCCGCGATAGGACTGGCGCGGTATTGCAAGACGAAAGAAGGAAAAGCGTTGTGGGATGCGTTTCTCTTGCGTATTCCCCTGCTCGGCTCCTTATTGCGTATGGTGTATGTCGCGCGTTTTGCGGAAAATCTTTCCACGCTCATTACCGGAGGGCTTCCCATTACGCGCGCGTTGGATATTGTCAACGATGTTGTGGAAAACACCGTGTATCGGCGCATTATTGCGCAAGCGAAAGAGGAAGTGAGCAAAGGCAACAAAATTTACACGGTGCTTGCGCGCTATCCAAACGAGTTCCCCGCGGTGTTTACGGAAATGGTGCAGGTTGGCGAGGGTTCGGGGACCTTGGATGTTGCGCTGTTGGATGTGGTGCGTTTTTATCAAAAAGAGCTGATGTCTTCCATTGACGGGTTTTTGAATATTTTAGAGCCCGCGCTCATTGTGGTCCTTGGATTGATGGTCGGAGGGATCATGGCCGCGCTTATTATTCCTTTGTATCAGATAAGCGGGTCGATGTAGCGCTGGCATGTTGACAACAAATTATGTATACTATGCCTATGAACTTCATCTATCGCGCACCGCGCGTTCGCAACGCCAAAGGATTCACGCTCATTGAACTCTTGGTGGTTATTGCAATTATCGG
>CAZYKY010000010.1:0-9145 GCA_964648405.1 uncultured Candidatus Saccharibacteria bacterium | reverse complement strand
ACCAGGGCACGACTCCATTGTACCCTACCCAGCCACCCCGTCAATCCAAACTTAACCGAACCTAGTTTCAACTTAACCGAGCCTAGTTTCAATAAAAAAACGGGGGACACAGGTTATGTGTCCCTTGCCGATAAGATTGTACCTTCGATGAACTCTGCAAGCAACTTGGCGCTCGCCTGCAGATTACCGAGCCTTAAATCCCGGTGGATGGGAACGATCCAGTGACGATCCTCTCTATAGAGGTATTGAGTCTCCCACCGATCCCGTTCCCCAACAGTGCAGTTATATCGGAAGATGAGAATCTCTGCACTGCTCAGCATATTCTCACAGGGAGCAATAACAACCCAGGGGAATGGGTAGAATACATCATTACAGTTATGCCCCTGGCAGCTTCTCTCGGTTTGAACGCCCGCGATATTAAGAGTAACCACCAAACTCTCAATTTCCGGGTCTACGATAGCCCTACTACAGGAAGGACAGAGATATGTTCCAATCCTGTAGGAAATTGTCTGCTTGCAATCAAAACAGACAATTTCACACTCTTGGAACATAGGAATTCCCCCCTTCACTCAAGATTTACTATGCTCAAGGTAACAAGATTGTACTGTTTCGTCTATTTCCTGTACTCAAAGCCAAACTTAACCGAACCTAGTTTCAACTTAACCGAACCTAGTTTTTTACTCCCGTTGAAAAGATATGCCAGACATATATGAACAACACGAGGGCACGACTCCATTGTACCGTCTTCAAAACCCCGCTGTCAAATAAGAATTGACAGACAACGCCATCGTAGTGGAGGTGGATTTATTGCAAAAGAACAGAGCCAGAAGCATATGCTTCTGGCTCCTCACGGGGCACAACGATTCGCGTTACGCCCTCTTTGTCTTTGAACTTTTTGTTTTTCTTTCTTAAGGTTCTCTTTATTTATATTCTCGTATATTCGCGCATTTTCAGTTGAACAGCTCAAGCTCCTGCGCCACCTTCCTAAACCTCCGCTTGGCAAGATGAAGGCGAGACCTTATCGTCCCGATAGAAACACCGAGATTGTTGGCAATCTGTTGATAAGACATCTCATCCCCGATGTACTCAAGTACCTGCCTGTATGCTGGAGAGAGCCGCGAGAGAACGCGTTGAACGCGCCTCTGGATTTCTTCTCGTTCTTCCCGCTCAAGAAACTCGTCCTCCACGGGTCTATAACAAGACACCATGAATCCCTCCAAATCTACGAGGGATATACGCCCCTCGCGCCGTAGGTAGTCAACATGCTTGTTGCGGGTGGTACGCATTACATACCCCCCGTTTGGTACTCCTCCGTGCAGGAATAGCGCAAGAGCCGTCTCTTGTACGATGTCCTCACGATACGAGTCATGGATTCTCCGCGACTCTTTCCGCGCGACTCGGTAAACCTCCTCCATGGTTAGTGTCATTGTTCCTCACCTCCCTAGGTAGAAAAGCATGGCCGCGATGACTGCCGAAATTGCGCCAAACAGTGTGTATACGAGAACGTCAAGAGTTTTCAAACTTTCACCCCCTTGTAAGGTACTTCATTCGGTTGCGTTCATTCGCTCTTGGAGACGGGCGGAACCCGCCCCCAAGAAAGAACTATTAAGCGCCGCTAAATCTAAAACATGATGTCTTCCTCGGCGCGTTTGTAGGCGTGCAATTCGTCCGGAGCGAACCAATAGGCAATCTCGTGCTCCGCCTCCGACGGGTCTCCGGAGGCGTGAATAAGATTATGGATCGCGCGCTTCCCGTCGTTTGCAAGCACGGGAGAATCAACCGAGTAGTCCCCCCTGATGGTCCCCATTTCGGCAAACGCCGGAATCGTTTTTCCCACGATTTTCCGCACCATGTCAATCGCGTGAATCCCCGAAACCGCCATCGCAACCATGGGTCCTTCGGTGAGATACCGGACGAGCCAGCCGTAAATCATGTTTCCAATGACGAGCGTGTCGTCCGTTCCAAGCTCGGCAATGGGATCTTTGCCGTATTTCCGGTACGTATCCAAACTCTTCTCCCCCATCCCCATCAACCACTCTTTTGAGCCCGGGTAGTGCCCCTTCGCCTTCTCTTCGGTTGGCACGATCATTTTCAGGGCGATGAGTTTGAGCCCTCTCTGCTCAATGCGTTTTACGCACTCCCCGACCAATCCCCGCTTTACGCCGTCAGGTTTGATGATTACGCACGTCTTTTCCTCCTTGAGGTCCGCCATAGTGTCGTTCGTATATTATACTATTTCATCCGTTCTATAGCATACTTTCTTTGGCGAGCGCAAGAGAAAACCGCCCTGGGCGACAAGCGCCGGGCGGTTTTCAATTTCAAAAGATGATTTATTTTTTCTTGCCCAGTATGCGAAACATCTTTGTTCCGCAGGAGGGACAGCTCCCCGTCATCGCTCCCCGTTCAACGCCCCCCTTGCCCTTCATCGTTACCTCCTTCTCGTCTTTCATCATCTGCTTTGCTTTGCACTTTACGCAATATCCTTCTGTCGCCATAGAAAGGTCATGTTACGCTAATAGATACGAACGACCTTTGACCTGGTCATGTGTCCACCCTATATGACCTTATAGGGCGCGTCAAGGGGAAAGAAGCGACTTTGCCTCTCCTATGAGAAGTCCCGCCCTTTTCGGAGAAACGTCCCAGCGTGAAGAAAGTTCGCGCGGAGAGAGAGCCGCAATGTCTTTGGCAAACATCGTATCATCCTGAAAACGGGCCCCCCGCCCTGCGGCGCGATACGAAGGAAGCGCCGCAACGGGATAGAGCCGTTTTTCCACGATCAGCGTCTCCAGCCCCCTCTGCGCGGGATACCCCCAGCTAAGAACGGACATCTTCTGGCATTCCGCGTACCTGATCGCCTCCTGCGTGCACTTTGTATTCGTTACGAGCATGGGCTGGTGGAAGGCATGAGAAGACGAAGGGTTCTGTTCGCACGCTTTTTGGATGTCCAGAAACCTCGCAAAGGTATACATTGCCACTTTCAAATCGGTGCGAATGCCATGAGTGTTGTGATATTTGCATTCAACCATGATCTCTTTTTTGTCTTTCACGGCGACAACATCAACTTCGTGAAGCACGCAGAATCCCGCGACGCGCTGGCCGGTCAAAACGGAATACCCGTATTCTTGCAAAACGCGGGCAATGAAGCGTTCAAAGAGAAATCCCTCCGGCCCCAAAGAAAGCAGAGATCTGCGCAAATGATAGCGCGCGGCGGCCCGTGCGTCGTGCCTGCGCAAAGACAAAAACGCCTTTCCAAAAATATCATCCGTGCTCATCCCCGTACGGACGCGCCTGGACACCCCGCGGCAGATGGAATCAACCAATGCCGAATCCGCCCCCGTTTTCATGAGCGACCGGCATAACTTTTCCTCGTTAAACGGCTCTGGCAGACCCGACGCCTTGATAACGTCAACCATGGAATTAAGAGTTTTTGCGTAATGCGTCCAGCCCCCAGATCCTTCCCGCCCTGTGGGAGATCAGCACATACAGCGCGGCGATGAAAATGATGTGGTCATCCACCAGAAAGAAATTCTTGCCCACATACGGAAACTGCAGAATAGGCAGATAGTACAGCGCCATCAACCCCATGGCGAGCATTGCCATCTGGCGCGTAAAAATGCCAAGCAGGAGAAACGCGCCTATGAGGAACAATCCCCACTCGTTCAACAGATTGATCACCGGAAGCACTCCCGGAGAGGCGAACCACTGATAGAGCGACGGGAATGTTTTTGCGCTTTTCAGATACCCTTCCGCCGACCACGCGGGGTCCATGATTTTTGAGGCGCCCGCGTACAGATACATCCACCCCAGCGCAACGCGCAGAAAGAACAGCGACATTTTCATAGATTGATTGTTCCGCCAGCTGGCGGATTGTTATTTATTATTTGTGATTTAGCTATATTCCGCAGCTTCCTCCTTGAATTTCAGCCGGCTGAACCTCCTGCAAAATGCGCGCGTACCCCTGCCCGCTCGAGTAGTCCGCCCCCAACACTTCCTGCGGATTCACATCTTCCCACCGCACCCCCCGCCTCGCCTTGTACTCGGCGATTGCAAGGTAGGTATCCGGAAACCAGAACGAATTCACTGCAAGCGCATACCGGTACATATCCTCCTCTGCGACATTCCGGCCCGCCATAAGCTGCAAAAGTCCAAGCATCGCCATCCCGTGGTTGCAGTCGGGAAAATATGTAGAGTTTCCGCAACACGGCCGGTACACGTTTTTTGCCACGCGCTCCATTGCCGCCTCCTGCTCCGGAGTGAGCGTGACAAAGGCATGCATGCCGTAGTGATCCATGGCATCTCCTTGTGCGAGCGTCCACCCGCCCGTGGAGGCAAAGTTGCCCGCGTCCCCTCCCCACTCCATCATGGGGCCTTTCTCAAGCACCATACTCTTGTTGCCGAGTCCAAACGCCCACAAAAGGTTGAGCAGATAGTCGGCGTTTTGCGTGTCTATGCGCAGGTTGCCGTTTGACTCCCCGAGCAGGAGCGTCCGTTCTTCGTCGCTCAATCCTCCCCGCCGCGCGTACAGGTCTTCAAATTTTTCTTGGTCAATGACCCCCGCCCTGACCATCTGCATGCCAAGATCCCCCCATGCAACGGGAAGCTCCACGCCGCGCTCCGGAAGCACCTGCGAGAGAAGCGCCGCCTCTCTCGCCTTCTGGTCGGCGGGCAGGGCGGGGCGAAGCTTGCCCGTGCGAATCAGCGTCTGCATATCAATGCGCGGCTCAATATTCACCTGCACGGAAAAAAATTGAAGGAACACGAGCAGGACAATGAGAAGCGCGAACGCCTCCCTCCACAATCCGATTGTTTTGTTGATGATGCGATTCATAAGTACGATGCGTTAGTCCATCTTCCGTCTTCTCGCCATGATTGTAAAGAATGCAAACAGCAAAAGGATCGCTCCCCCCCACACGACATTCGGCACGACACTCATCCGTTCCACCAGAACAAACGACCATCTGGTGAACATCCGCCCGAGAGATGCCTGATAGGAAGGCGCAAAGAACACGTCACCTATGAACGCAAGGTACAAGAGGACGCTCCCGGTCGCAAAAAAGAGTGAGGACGCCACAATCGCCGGCCCCCTCCCCTTGGCGAACGCCGTGCGCTCTATATGGAGCGTGTCATACGCCTGCGCTGCGACAAACAAGGGAAACGTCATGCCAAACACGTAGGCAAACACAACAACCAGCGCCTTCCAAAATGTTCCCGAAACTACGGCAAGCGTAACCGCTCCCGCAAGCACGGGCGCGCAGCACGAGGTCGCCGCTCCCGAGAATATTCCGAGCAGAAAGACCGATTGTGCGCTATTGTGCCGGAATGTTTGGGCCTTGGGGAGAAAGGGAAACATTGTAAATCCCTTCCCTTGCCAGCTCATCGCTCCAAAGAGAATCATAAGAGACCCCCCCACGATATACATTTCCCTGTGGAATCGCTGAAAGACCTGCGCGAGCACGGCCGCTCCCAGCCCGATGGGAACGAGCACAAGAGCAATGCCGGAGAAAAACACAAGCGTCATTTTCAAAATTGCCGTGCGTTCTCTGAATACCGAGGCAAGATACGAAGGCAGAAGAACCGTAATGCAACAGGGGGCGAACAATGCCGCCATTCCGGCGAGAAACGAAGCAATAATGGAAGCCCCAAAAAGTATGTCCATGCAAATCTGCTACGGAGTCACCTGCGCCCTCAAGAGTACCTCAACTTTTGGCGTTTCTTTGGAGTTGGTTTCCAGATAGACGCCCCGCTCCGCAAGCCCGACGCCCGAGGGGCCGTGCGCCGCCGGGTCAAATACCGCCCGCAGAGTCAGCGTCTCCCCCGCCGCAACCGTTACGCGGGCGGTGGAAGCTCCGTGGCCCGGCATGCCAAATGTCCCCAAGCGCCGGCCGTCTTTATCAAGCAAAACCGCCGTGGTGCACATGCACGAGGTGTATGTTTTGTTGATGAAAATCGGATCCGTTCCTTTGTTCTCCAAAAGAAAATCCCGAGACACCACCCCGTTTTTCATGGAGATTGTCCCAAAATCGTACGCACGCTCCTGCAGAGAAAATGCCGAGGCGGAAAGAAACGAGGAGTCGGCGCCCTGCCCTTTCTGCGTGAGCCCCCAAACGATGCCCGCAACGATAAGCGCTCCTCCAAGCACATAGATCAATGTTGATTGTTTCATAGAATAGAAAAAGAATTAATGCCCGACACTCCGGCAATATCTCCTTCGGGGTCCCGTTTTTCAAACAGGGAAAACCACCGCAAAAACCGCTGCGTTATCGGACGTACTCTTGCCCCTTCTTGCTTCCCTCGCTCGCACGGTTGAAGCGCCATCAAGACCCCGGAAATTCGAATCGCGATGAGGAACAAAGCAAACAGCAGAAACGCCCCGATCGCTATTGCTCCCTGAACGCTTGAAAAAACTGCAAAATGCATCGCGGAAAAATTCAAAAGATTCCCCTGTTGAACGCAGGGTTCCTGTCTCATGGAGAAGGCGCACGCTCCGTGATCCATCCCTTGTTGAAAAGGAATACCCGCGTACAAAAGCGCGCATCCGAGCGTTGCCAAGAAAAATATACAGATAATGCTACTTCTCGCTATGGTGTTCATTGCGTGTCTGTGCGACATAATACCATATAACGAGCGCGAATACCGCCAGCGCGCCCGAAACGGCTGCCGAAAAAAGACAATATGCGCAATAGGCGCGCAGTACAAATGCCTGAAGATACAAAAACCAAAGCGTTGCGACAACCCCCGCAAGGGGAAGCAGAGCCATGCCGAGCGCGTATGTTCGCTTGCCCCCCGTCGCATACGATAGTGCGCACCATAACACCGCGCAATAATATGCCACGCCAAAGAGAGAAACCGGAATCCCGAAAAATTGGGCGTACTGACTCGTCAATACCGTTTCGCAGGAAAATCCCGCGGTGAGAGAGCAGGGAGGAATCACGCCCGCAAATTTTTGGGCCGTCAGGTACAACGAGTCAAAAAAACCGAGAAACGCAAACCCAGCAACCGCGTATGCGACCCAGTTAGGAATCCTGCCCGAGGGCTGTTTGAATGCGCGATCGAAAATCTTCATAATTTTTTGGATTCTGCATCATCCGCCCCTGCAAGAAAAATGTGGGCGTTCCCGGCACTCGCGCCTGAAATCCGCTCTGAACATCCGCCTCAATCTTCGCCCTTGTCGCGTCCGAGCTTATATCGTTCTTGAACTGCTCTTCGTTGAGTCCGAGGTCGCGCGCGTACGCGTCAAAAAGACCGGTGGGGTCTTTGCTCGCAGACCAGGCCCGCTGTTCTTGGAACAACCGGTCATGCATTTCCCAGAACCTTCCCTGCAAAAACGCGGCATGCGCCGCTCTTGAGGCCTCGTCGGCATTTGAATGAATCTGGCGCAGAGGAAAGTGCCGGAACACGACGCGCACCTCATCTTTGAATTCCTCCGCGATTTTTCCAACCAACGGAGCGTATGTCGAGCAGGCGGGACATTGAAAATCCGCATATTCAACGAGCGTCACGCGCGCGTCTTCTTTTCCCTTCCATATCTCGTCCGTGCCGAGCTGAATGGCAACGGGGGAAAGTTCGCCTCCCTTGTTCCCCGTTACTGCGAGCGTAACGATGCCAATCGCCCCTCCGACGATGGCAAGCATGATAATCCACGGAAGCGTTTGTGTCTTCATACTACGGGTTTGTTATGCGTATATGCTCATATGCCGATGTTGCCGCTACCGCCCCGAGCGCCGCGGCAGTAACGTCTTGCTTGAACGATCCGAAATGATTCGTGGCGTCCCCCGCCCCGAACACCCCGGGAATATTCGTGCGCATTCCGTTGTCCGTCCGGATATACCCCTGTTCGTCGAGCGCGACGCCCAATTGCATGGGAAGCTCCCTGCTTGGTTCAAAACCGATTTCAAGAAACACCCCGTCCACCGCAAAGTCGTTCGTTCCCGAGGGTCCCGACAACCGGGCAAATTCCAACCGGTCTTTCCCGACAAATTCCGCAACGCGCGTTTCATAGAGAACCCTCGCCTTGTCGCCGAGGGCCTCCATTCTTGCGATATTCACGGGCTCCGCCCGCAGTGCTTTTTCTATGGTAATAAGAGAGACATGGGAGGCGTATTCGGAGAGAAAGTTCACGGCTTTTACGGAAGAATCCCCTCCCCCGACAACCGCGACCCTCTTGCCCCCATAGAGCGGCCCGTCGCAGGTAAAGCAATAGTGCACCCCTTTGCCGAGCAGTTCTTTTTCCCCGGGCACGTTGAGATGCCGCCTTGACGCCCCCGAGGCAAATATGAGCGCGCGGGACACAACACTAGATCCGTCTGCGAGCGTAACGGTAAACTCGCCGTTTTTTTTGAGAGAAACGACATTTCCCTCCTTAACCTCCGCCCCCGAGCGTTGGGCCTGCTCTTCCATAATCTTCATCAGGTCGTATCCGTCAACGGAAAGATGCCCGGGGTAGTTTTCAATCGTCCAGGCCGTGCTTGTCTCGCCCCCGAACTCTTTGCCTATGACAAGCGTTTTGAGCGTGTACCGCCCCGCATACAGCGCGGCGGAAAGCCCCGCCGCGCCCGTCCCGATAATGACAAGGTCGTAGCGTTCCATTTACACTCCCAATAATTCGGATAATTTTTGGCGGTCGAACCCGATGATAATTTCCCCGTCCACATCAACGACGGGAACTGCGAGCTGACCCGCTTTTTTGACCATCTCGTCTCTTGCCTGCTCGTCCGTTGCCACGTTTTTTTCCACATACTCAACGCCGTGGTCTTTAAAGAATTCTTTCACCGCTTTGCAATACACGCACGTTGGAGTTGTGTAGAGAATGATATTTTTCATGCGCTCCATCATACCCGCCCCTTCTTTTCCGGTCAACACTCCCCCAATAAAAAAAGAAGCAGGACAAGTCCTGCTCTCAACGAAACCAGCTCTGAATTAGGCGAGGGGGATGAATTCAAATCCCCTCTCGTTTGGCCGATAGTATCCGAGAGCGAGACGGACACCGAAATGCTTCCACAGCACTCGCGCGGCCGCCTCTCCCTGCTCTCGATGAAACTCCTCTTCTTTTGTGGCGTCCACCGGATAATGCGGATTGTCCCCCGCATATCCGGCGCAGACCCCGCCGTGATTGCCTCCCTCGAACTCCTTAACCCCCATTTGTCTC
>CAZYKY010000009.1:0-9571 GCA_964648405.1 uncultured Candidatus Saccharibacteria bacterium | reverse complement strand
GGTTGGGCGCGACATAGTACGGTTCTCTTATATCAATCCTGCACAACCCTGTCAAGGTTTTTGGAGGCGGGATAGGAGCCCATCACTTTCACAAATGTTGCATTCGCCTCCATCGCCTTCAGGCACTCTGCGAGCGCGGGATCGCTTTTGTGCCCTTCGCAGTCAATATAAAACGAGTAGGTCCAGGGATCCCCGAGCACGGGACGGGACTCAAGGCGCGTAAGGTTCAGCCCGCGCTCGGCAAATTCTTTGAGCACATTCAAAAGCGCCCCGGGTTTATGCGCGGTGCGAAACACAATGGATGTCTTGTCGGACCCGCTGGGGGGCTGGGGGGTGGAACCCACAATGAAAAACCTCGTGAAGTTTTGCCGGTTTGTCTCAATTCCTTCAACGAGCACCTTCATTTCGTAGATCTCGGCGGCAAGTTTGCTCGCGATGCCAGCGGCGTCCTGAATGTTTTTTTCCCGTATCATTTTTACGCTTCCGGCCGTGTCGTAAAACGGAACGGCCTCCCATGACCGCCCCTCCAAAAACTCCCTGCACTGCCCGAGCGCCTGCGGGTGGGAGTATACCCTGCGTATCTCCTCAATGCTCGCGTGGGGGTGGCCGATGAGGCAGTGATGGACGTGCAGATACGCCTCCCCTTCAATCACGAGAGACGAGTTCGCCAGCAGATCAAGCGCCTGCCCCACGGCCCCCTCAATGGAGTTTTCCGTGGGAAGCATGGCATACTCCGCCCTCTTGTCTTCCACGGCGCGCAGAATGTCCGCAAACGAGAGGCAGGGCAGGGTCTTCAGATGATTTCCGAAACACTGCCGCGCTGCGGCTTCTGAATACGCCCCCGCCTCTCCTTGAAATGCAACAGTCATACGCTTTGTATATTATGGCAGGCGCGAAAATAAAGGGCGCGCCTCTTTGCCCGTGAGTTGTTCTTGAATCTCGCGCGCGGCAGACGGCAGAAATGGCTCAACCATATTCGAGATATCCTCCAGCGCATAGAGCAGTTGCCCGATCTCCCCTCTTGACCCCTCCCCCCCCTCCCACGGACGGCGCGCATCAATATACCTGTCGCATACGGATATGTACTCCCAGAGCGCGGAGAGCGCCTCATGAAACTGGAGCCGCTCCATCGCCCCAAACATGGAGCTCTTTGTTTCGTCCGCCTTGTCTGCAAGCTCTCCCGCGCGTTTTGCGTCGCGAGAGAGGATATGCGCGGCGCGCGCCATCGCAAGCACCCGCGCAACAAGGTTTCCAAGCCCCTTGGCGAGATCGGCGTTGTAGCGCTCCTTAAACTTCGCGGTGGAAAAGTCGCCATCCTCCGTGGAGGGAAGCTCTCTCAAAAAATAGTAGCGCACGGCGTCCGCCCCGTACGCGTTCACAAGGTCAAAAGGATCAACAACATTGCCCAGCGTCTTTGACATCTTCTGCCCGTCCACGGTGATAAATCCGTGGGCAAAAATGCTTTTGGGGCATGGAAGTCCGGCCGACAAGAGCATCGCGGGCCATATGACCGCGTGAAACCGTATGATGTCCTTCCCGATGCAGTGCACGGCGGCCGGCCACCACTCCCGAAACATCGCCTCGTCCCTTCCCAGACCCACCGCCGAGGCATAATTGGTCAGAGCGTCTCCCCATACGTAGAGCACCTGCGAGTCGTCCCCGGGCACGGGAATTCCCCAGCCGAGCATCGCGCGGGACCGGGAAAAACTTATGTCTTCCAGCCCCTGATCCACAAACGAAAGTATCTCGTTTTTTCTCGATTCGGGAATGATTTTTATTTCGTCAGAAACAATGAGAGAGCGCACCCGCTCTTGATATTTTGAAAGTCGGAAAAAATAATTTTCTTCTTCCACTCGTTCCGGCGCGCGTTTGTGGAGAGGGCATTCGCCTCCCGCGAGTTCTTTGGGAGTGACAAACGCCTCGCACCCCCAGCAGTACAGCCCCTCGTACTTTTTTTTGTACAGGTCTCCGCCCGCCGCCATGCGCCCCCACATCTCGCGCACTCCCGGCCAGTGTTTTTCTTTGTCGGTGGTGCGTATAAAGTCGTCGTTTGATATGGCAAGGGCATAGGTAAGTTCGCGAAAGCGTTGAGAAATCCCGTCCACAAATGCCCCGGGTTCCATGCCCGCCGCTTTTGCCGTTCTCTCAATCTTGGTTCCGTGCTCGTCGGTTCCCGTCAAAAACCACACCCGCCTGCCCTGCGCCCTCTGCCACCTCGCAATGGCGTCCGCCTGAATCAGCTCAAAAGCGAACCCGATGTGCGGAGGGGCGTTTGTGTACGCGATGCTCGTCGTAATATAAAAGGGTTCCATGAAAACCATTCAACCACACTCTCCACTCACGTTCCAGCTCCGGCAAGCACAATGACAAACTCTCCTTTTGCCGGTTTTTTTGCAACATCCGCGCCCGCCTCCCCAATCCTCCCTCTCGTGATCGTTTCAAAGCGCTTCGTCAATTCCCTGCACACCACGACCCTCCGATCCGCTCCCGCAACCGCACCCAACTCCCCGAGGGTCTTTGCGACGCGGAAGGGCGACTCGTAGAGAATCACCGGACACAAAGATTGCGCGACCCTCTCAAAAAACGTTTTTCTTCCCTTTTTGTGCGGAGGAAATCCGAGAAACAAAAACTCGCCCATCGGCATTCCGGCAACGCTCGCGGCCGCCACAAGCGCCGACGCTCCCGGAACCGGACTTACCGTCAGGCCGGGAAGCCGTGCGCACAGATCGGAGACAAGCTCGTTTCCCGGGTCTGAAATCCCCGGAGTCCCCGCATCCGTGACAAGAGCAAGGGTCTTTCCTTGACAAAGAAGAGAGGTGATCTCCGCAACCCTTTCTTTGGTGCTGTGGGAGTGATAGCCGATTAGCGGAGTGCGAATGCCGTGGCGCGCAAGAAGCCGCGAAGTTACCCGCGTGTCTTCGCAGAGAATGGCGTCCGCTTCTTTGAGGAGGCGGAGGGCGCGCAGCGTAATATCTTCAAGGTTTCCGATCGGGGTTGCAATAACATAGAGCGTTGGCATGCCTCATTCTTTCTGTTTTTTCAGGATGTCCTGCAAAAATTCAAACAGCACGGCGGCGAGCGGAAGCGTAAAAATCGCCCCCATGATTCCCCACAACTGTCCTCCGGCCGCCATGGAGATAAGCACAAGCACCGGAGACATTCCCACGAGCTTTTTCGTAATCATGGGAGTGACAATGTTGTTTTCAATCTGCTGGATGAGCACAAGCGCTACGAGTACCAAGAGCGCTTTCGTCGCCGACTCCAGCGCGACTATTCCGCCAATGACCGATCCAACGAGCAGAGGCCCCACAATGGGAATAATGTTCGAGATGCCAGACAAAATGCCCAGTGAAAGCGGATATCCCACGTTGAAGAGTACAAGCACCACGTACGTGGCAAGCCCCACAAACAGGGAGGCGAGCAGGCGGGAGAGGAACCATCCAGATACTTTTTTTTGCGCGCGCTCCCAGAGTCCGAGAGCAAATGTCTCCATGCGTTTTGGAAAAAGCAGGAGGATGGCGCGCTCAATGCTTCGGTCTTCAAGCGAGATGAATATCGCGACGCTCACGATAAAAACGGCGGCAAACAATCCTCCAAAGAGCGTCGCCACCGCGTTGAACAAACTTTTCCCCGCCTCGCTCACGTTCCCCGCAACCACATTGATGAATCCCTGCACATCGGAGAACATCTCAACGCCCAAGCGCGAAAGCACGGGAGCGAGCGTCTCAAGGTAGTGGGGAAGGAGCTGGGAAAATCGCTGGATTTCAGAAGCAAAAAACGGAGCAAGATTGTACAAAAACAATCCGGTAAGACCAAACACGAAGACATATGTTACCACCGCCCCTATGACCCGAGGGATCTTGAGGCGATGGAGGGCATCGATAAGAGGATCAAACATGACGGCGATCACCGCCCCGAATATCGTCCAGATAACAATGTCTTTCAGTAAAAACAAAAGATACAAAGAGAGCGTCGCAAGCGCGATTTTTCCGATCGTTCCCCACGATATATCAAGCGTATGGCGTTCCGTCATGGAAACATAGTGTGCGTCAAGCCGAGAGCACCGTTTCAAACGCGGCTGTATCCGTAAACGGGCCGACGAGCGCAAGATTGAGATGCGCGCTCTGAAACACGGTCTTCGCCACCTCTCTCACATCGCTTGCCCGCACCGCCTGTATTGTATCATACACCTCGTCAAGGCCAAACACCCGCCCCTCTATAAGCTCTTGCGTGGCATAAAATCCGGCCTGGGCGTCCGACGACTCAAGCGAGAGCACGAGGCGCCCCCACAGGTTGTCTTTTGCTTTTTTGAGTTCCGAAGGAGAGAGGAGATGTTCTGCCATTGCGCGATATTCTTTCACAATCTCCCGGACCGCTCTTGCGGCCTCCGCATTCTTTACGCCCGCGAATGTAACCACGCTTCCCGTGTCGGGATCCGCGTCGCTTGATGTTGAGACATAATAGGCAAGGCCGAGATCTTCGCGTATGTTCGTGAAGAGGCGGGAGCTCATCATGCCCCCGAGCACGGTTGCGAGAACCCCCTGAATGTACCGCTTTGAAGAAAACAGCGGAAATCCCCGTCCCCCTACGGCAAGGTGCGTCTGGTCGGTCTTGCGAAACTCCAAAGAAACCGCACAGCGTTCTTGGCTATCGTTCACGGGCGGTTTTCCCAGCGGCATATGCGTGTTCATGGCGCCAAAAAGTTTCCACACGGCTTCTTCGCACTCTTTTTTCGTTACGGGCCCCGCAATGGCAATCACGGTATTTGCCGCTCCGTATTGAGCCGTCCAGTAGCCGAGAAGTTGGTCTCTGGTAAAGGAGTTCACGCTTTCTTTGGTGCCGGCAATGTCCCGTCCCGCCGGCTGGTCTCCATACAACAAGCGCGTCCACACGCTCTGCACATGCGAAGCGGGGTTGTCTCTGTACATATTGATCTCTTCTGACACGACTCCTTTTTCTTTTTCAATCTCCAACGCGGGAAGCAAAGAGTGCAGGACGATGTCTGACACCCACTCCAGAGCGAGATGAAAATGCGCCGCGTCCACTTTTGCGTAATATCCCGTCGAATCCTCCCCGGTAAACGCATTATACGATCCCCCGACGCGGTCAAGCACTTCTGCGACATGGAGCGCACTCGGTCTTTTTTTCGTACCTTTAAAGAGCATGTGCTCCACAAAATGGGAGACGCCGTTGAGTTCTTTCGGCTCGTATTTTGAACCGGTCCCCACAAGCAAAAACACCGTGACGGTTTTTGCGTCTCGGTGGGGTATGGTGATCATGCGAAGCCCGTTTGGAAATATCGTGCGTTCAACCATGAAGTGCGTTGCCCAGAACGCGGGGAAGCTTGGCAATGGGGACGCGCTCTTGGAGCGCCGTATCCCTGGAACGAATGGTGACATCCTCTCCCGTCAGCGAATCAAAGTCGATTGTGACGCAGAAAGGGGTGCCAATTTCGTCTTGCGCGTAGTAGCGCTTGCCGATATTTCCCCTGTCGTCCCACGCGGTCATATATTCTTGTCGGAGCGTTTCATACACCATTCTCGCCTTTTTGACAAGCTCGGGCTTATTGGGAAGCAGAGGGAAAACCGCAACCTTGTAGGGAGCGATTTTCGGATGAAGAGAGAGGACGACACGGCCGTCCCGCACCGAATACGCGTCAAGAAGGAAGAAGAGGGCGGACCGGTCAACTCCCGCTGATGTTTCAATGTCCCAGGGAATATACTCCGCTCCGGTTTCCGGGTCTTTGTATGACATGGACTGGCCGGAATATTCTTGATGCCTCTTCAAATCCCATTCGCCCCGATGATGAATTCCCATAAACTCCGCCCACCCGAAAGGACTCTTGTATTCAATATCAGTCGCCATGCGCGCGTAGTGCGCGCGATCTTCTTTCGCGTGGTCTTTGAAACGCATATGCTCTTTCTTGATGCCGAGCGACAGATACCAGTCCATGCGTTCTTGTTTCCAGTACTCAAACCACTCGGTTGCCGTTTGTTCGTTGGGCTCCACATAAAACTGCGTCTCCATCTGCTCAAACTCGCGGCTGCGGAAGGTAAAGTTTCCCGGCGTAATCTCGTTGCGAAACGCCTTGCCAATCTGGGCAATGCCGAAAGGAATCTTGACGCGCGTGGAGGAAACGACATTCCGAAAGTTCACATGGATGCCGTTGGTAATCTCCCCTCTCAAAAATATCTCCGACTCCTCCCCCTCCACAACCCCGAGATAGGCCCTGACCAGCAAGTTGAAATTGCGCGCCTCCGTCCAGCGCACGGATGTTCCTTTGTGCTCTTTCTCGTGCGCCTCAATCTCTTCTGTTTTATCGGCGCGAAACCGCTGGTGGCACTCTTTGCATTCAACCAGCGGGTCTGTAAACGCCTGCGTATGTCCCGACGCCTCCCATGCCTTGGGGTTCATCATGATTGCCGCGTCAAAGCCAACCATGTCATCGCGCAATTGAACCATGGCGCGCCACCACTCGTCTTTAATGTTCTTCTTGAGCAAGGCGCCGAGTGGGCCGTAGTCCCAGGTTCCCGCGAGCCCTCCGTATATTTCAGACCCGGGGAATATGAACCCCCGCCGTTTTGCCCATCCTACGATTTGCTGCATGGTTTCCATACGCGCGCGTTATTGGACTCTTTTTTGATTATCGCTCATTGCCGTATCGTTTGGAAGCGAGGTGTCAAGCGCAGGGGCGCTCGCAGAAAGCGTTTCCAGCGTGAACGCGTCAAGCCCGGTCGCCTTTGCCTGGCCGATAAGGGGGACAAATGTTCCGCTCTGCGAAGGGGTTGGGGTGAGCCGTACTTGAAAAAACATGGACAGCGCCTTTGAGAACATGCCGCTTCCCGCCTTTACCACTCCCGCCTCCCACGTTATCTCTCGCGTTGAGGAGTTAAAAGAAACGCGCGAAGTTGCGGGATATACGTCGCCCGTAAACTCTACGCCCTGTGGCAAAATGGCGCGCGCCCTCACTCCCGACACATCGTTTGCCGGACTTGCGATCTGCCAGCCGACCGTGTACACGGTTGCGCTTAGCGCCTGCGGAGGAAAGGGGCCTGATGTTGCAAATATATCGCTGATCGCGTAAGCGACCTGCGAAAGCGCAAGGGGACTGTTGACCTTCAGCTCAAAATCGCGGCGCGAGGCGTCAAACGAGACGGCCGTCTTGAGGGTCAAGTTTTTGTCGAGAGGGCTTGCGAGCGGCAGAGGATTTTTTACCTTGACGCTAAACTCAACCGCTCCGTCTTCGCCCGGACGGAACGAGCGCATCCACGGCGTCTCGTCCGGTCCCCAGAGGATTGACTGCGTCTCTCGGTTCACCGCGCCTCCCGCCGCCTGTACGCTCTCAATATCAAAGGCCTTTCCGGAAAGCCGCGCCTCCAGCGTCCCCCTCATGAGAGCATCATCCCCCGTATTGTTCACAACGATCCGGTAGCGCAGGGTCTCTCCGGCAGAAACCGATGGGGACTCCTCCCCGTTGACAAGCTGAACAATTGAGAAAGACGGTTTTCCAAGCGTTACATCGCGCTCCACGGCCGCAAGTTCGGTAAATGTTCCCTCTTTCCATGTGCCAAGGGATCCGCGAAATTTCTTCGTGCTTTCAAGATCTCCGGTCATCACTCCCTGCACGCGGACAATGATCTCCCGATTGGGAGAAAGAGCGCCGATCTGCCATTCTTTCGGAGTAAGCGGCACGGGGTCTGCTTTGGTCTGGGTAAACCCTTCGGGATATTCTATTCTTAAGACGACGTTGAGAAGAGGCGCCTCAAACAATGACGCCATTCGGGCGATAAGTTCAAATTGCTGGCCCTTCTGCGCGTTTTGGGGAAGCTCAAGCTCAAAACGCAGGGGAACCGAGATGATCTTGGTGGTAAACAGCGTTTCCGATTCGTACATCGCGCTGATATTTTTCGGGCGATATCGCAGAAACGCCCTGGCTTGAGCGAGATCGCCCTGCTTGCCAAACAAGGCGGAGCGAAACTCAAGCAATCCCTCCTGCCCGGGATAGAGCGCATCAAGATTTTTACTCGTCCGCGCGCGCTCTCCCCCGGAAAGTTCCGATCCTTTGGGATATTCAAAGACGAGAACGGGCTCCTCCAGACGGACGTTTCCGTTGTTTTTATACCGCACCGAATAGGTTACTTCTTCTCCCGCCACCACCTCCGCGGGCCCTAAAATTTCAACTCTCACCACGTCTTTGGAATATAGGTTTTTCCGCGCGAACCACCATGCGCTTCCTCCCAGCACCAGCAGAATTGCAAGAATCGTTAAAAAAATTGCGCGCATATTTTCTGTTCTGCCTTTTACGAACGAATAAGAATTGCGTGAAACCGATCTTTTGTCGCCGCGGCAATGTCGCGCTCTTGCGCGAGAGAAAGCCCGCTAGCGCGGGAAAGAGCGGCGCGTATGTCGCGGGAGACCCCGTATCCCAACAGATCCATCATATTCCAGAAAAATCCGTAATAGGCAACCCTCCCCTCTTTTGGTTCCCGCACATCCGCGCATCCCTGCAAAGAGCGAAGCGCCAATTCCCATACGCGCTCGTCGGGATCCTCGGCGGGCAACAAAAGAGTGAGAGTTTTTGCCATCCTCATGGCGGCGCGCAACCCCTCCAGATTGTGCGAAATCGGGTGCAAAGAAACAAGGCGGGCGTCGGTAACGGTTTTGCGGTTTTTCCCCTGAACAAACTCAATATCGGAGCAAGAAAGCGCGCATAATCCCCCTCTTAATTTTGAGGCGATTTTTCTGCACGAAACCGCCCACAGCGCGACGAGTCCGAACTCTTGCGTCAGCACAAGGAACGCTCTGTCCGCCTCGCGTTGGTCTTTCGCCTCAAGAATGATCCCGCGCGTCCGGTACCGAACATTCATGTTCCCGTTTTGCGAATACCAAGCCACAGGCGCATCCCCTCCAGCTCAATTTCTTTCACGCAGTCAAACACGCCCGCCGTGCTAGATACCGCAGACAGCGTACGGATATTTCCCGTTTTTTTCAATGCCTGCTCGTTGCGGCGCATATGCTCTTGCAATGCCCCCTCCCCCGCAACAAAGAGCGCTATGGGGTCCGCGGGTTCGTATCCGGCGTCTTTTCTCATGCCCTGAATGGTTCTTGCGATCTCGCGCGTTATCCCCTCTTCTTTCAGGGCGGGAGTCATGGTGAAATCCAGCGCAAACTCCTCTTTTGATGACGGGTCCCGCTCTATTGTTTTCACATTCACCTCGTCTGCCACGACCGGAATCAGCTCCTCTCGCAGGGGATCCCGCACGACCAGGCGCGAAAGGGGTTGGCGCACTTTTACCCCGCGCTTTGCGCGCTCCGCGAGCACGAGCGCCACAAGGTCCCTCGCCCGTCCCATGTCTTTTTCCAGCCGCGGCTGGAGAGACGAACGGTCGGACGCGGGCCAATTCTGCCAGTGCACGCTCTCTTTGCCTCCCTCAATTTCACGATAGATATGCTCGGCAAGAAACGGAATGAAGGGGGCCGCAATGGTGCTCACGCGGCGCAATACGGAGCGAAGCGTAAAAGAGGCCTGCTCAAGCTCGCGAGGGGTGGAAGGATTTTGAAAGCGCTGGCG
>CAZYKY010000008.1:0-9696 GCA_964648405.1 uncultured Candidatus Saccharibacteria bacterium | reverse complement strand
GCGCCGTCTGCGCGACCTTTTATTGTTGGCGAGAGCCGGGCCATTACTTTGCCCATGTCTTTGATGCTTGAAGCGCCGGTTGCTTGTACCGCCTCTTTCGCCATCTCCTCCAACTCGCGCACAGAAAGCTGGGCGGGCAGATATGCCATAAGAATCTCCGCCTCCTCCAGCTCTTTTTTCGCGAGTTCCGGCCTCTTTCCTTTTTCAAACTCTCCGGCGGCCTCCTTTCTTTTTTTCACCTCCGCGCTCACCGCGCCAACAAGTTCATCTCCCGTCAGCCGCGCCTTTTCAGAAAGCTCCTCCTGCGAAAGCGCGGGCTCTTGCTTGCTTATGGCGTACCGCTTTTCTTTCTCTTTGTTTGCAACGGAAGCCAAAAGCATGCGCAGAGTTCCCGTGCGCGCCTCGTCGTGCGCTTTCATTGACTCTTTGAGGTCGTTGCGAATTGACGCCGTGTCCATTATCGTCCGAGTTTTTGGCTCTTTTCGTACTCGGCTTTTTTCTGAATGCGCCTCAAGGTAGAATTCTTTTTTGCTGTCTCGTTTTTCGGGCGCGAGCGAAAACGCGTCTTTTTTGCCGAAAGCAGAATCCCGCTCTCTTTCAGACGCCTTGTAAAGCGGCGGATCAGCCCCTGATTGTTCTCCCGGTCTTGCTTTGTAATTTCAAATCGCGGCATCGTTATGGTTTTATTCGTTTTTTTACCTCCTCAACGACCTTGTCCATGGAGACGCTGGCCTGCTCTCCCGTATCCATCCTGCGAATGACAATGGAGCGGTCCATCACCTCTTTTTGCCCCAGAATGAGCGCGAGCTGGACGCCAAGCTTGTCTGCCCGCGCGAGCTGGACTCGCAAAGAATCCTTGCCGACGGACTCCGCCACCCCTATTTTCGCCTTGCGAAACTCTTCAAGAAGGCGCACCGATTTTTTCTTGGGAAGGTCTCCCAGTTGGGCAAGGAAGACCTTGGGGCCGTGATCCGCGACCTGCGGAACCCCCTCTTGCATGAGAGAGACGATCCGCTCGACTCCTCCGGCTGCTCCCGTTCCCGGGATGTCTTTGCCTCCGAGAATCTTCAACAGGTTATCATACCTTCCCCCGCCCACCAAGGCGTTGCGCACCGCAATCGCCTGGTCTCCTTCTCTGGACACGGTATGCTCTGAAAATATCTCGAACACCGTCTTGGTGTAATAATCCAGGCCGCGCACCAGATATGGGTCCAGATGATAGGGAATGTCAAGTTCGTCCAAAAATTCAAGCATGGTGGTAAAGTGCCCTTTGCACTCCTCGCACAGGTGGTCAATGATCTGGGGCGCCTGGGCTTTGACCCTCTGGCACTTTTCCTCTTTGCAGTCCAGCATGCGCAGGGGGTTTGTCTTGCTCCGCCTGCGGCAATCCGCGCACAAGGCGTACTGGCGGGAGCGCAGAAAGTTTGAGAGCAGTTTCTTGTAGTACGGCCTGCACTGGCTGTCTCCCAAGCTGTTCACCTCCACAATGAGATGGCTGAACCTGAGCTCTTTCAGTATCGCGTAAAAAATCTGGATCATCTGCGCATCAATCGCCGGGCTCTTTTCACCGAACACCTCAAGGTCTATCTGATGAAACTGGCGGTATCTGCCCGCCTGCGGACGCTCGTAGCGAAACAACGGCCCGTACGAGTAGAGCTTCACGGGCTGGGGCAAATTAATCATCCCGTGCTGAAGATATGCGCGTGCGATTCCCGGCGTGAACTCGGGACGCATGGCAAGGGCATCGCCCCCTTTGGTTTTGAGCGCATACATCTCTTTTTCCACAATGTCGGTCGTGAGCCCCGTCCCTTTTTCGTACAACTCAAGGTCTTCAAGCACTGGAGTGTCAATTTTGCCAAACCCGTAAAACTCGGCAATGGAGTCCACCACCTGATACAACTTTCTATAGTACTTCTGGTCTTCGGGCAAAATGTCGTGCATGCCCGTGGGCGCTTGAAATTGTGTTTCTTTTGGCATATACGTTATTGAACCGTTTTGGCAAACACCCGGAGCGAGACAATATTGGCTAACAATCGCCCCACAATATCTTTTGAGGACAACATTCCCCATACGCGGGAATCAAGAGAGGCAGCTCGGTTGTCTCCAAGCACGAAATATTCTTTCTCGACAAGCGCAACGGAAACCTCCCCCGGGGTCTCCTGCCCCTTCTCCAGATAAGCGGATTCGTCGAGCTGAAAGACGATATTCCCCTGCTGAATATACACGCTTCCGTCCCGGACCATCACGGTCTCTCCCGGAAGCCCCACGACGCGTTTGATGAATTTTTGGGCGGGATTGTTCGGATATTTCAGAATAATGACATCTCCGCGCTGGGGCGTCTTGAAAGCATACGAAATCTCGTCAATAAGCAGGTAGTCGCCGGTATGAAAATTGGGCTCCATGGAATTGCCGGACACCAAAAACGGCTGGAATATGAACAGCCGCAGTGGAAGCACAATGGCAAGGGCGACGAGGTATAGCCCAAACGATCCCCACAATTGTTTGAGCGCAGATCGGATCATGGAAGCCAGTATACCCATTTTTTGAAAAAATTCAAGGGGATGATACTATAGGAATATCAAACATACAATCCAAAATTTAGAAAACTCGGGGAAGATTTTTGTTGTGGGGCTCGGGAATCCCGGGAGTGGGTACGAGTATACCCGGCACAACGCCGGGTTTATGGCTGTGGATGCCCTGCGCGAACGCCTTGCATTCCCCCAATGGAAGCTCTCAAAAAAGCACAACGCCCTCGTCTCCGAGGGAGAGGCGGACGGAAAAAAGGTACTTCTCGCAAAACCCCAGACCTTTATGAATCAGTCGGGCAAAGCGGTCAACTCATTTATGAAAAATTTACCATTAAACATTAAAAATTCGCTCGTCGTCCACGACGATATTGACATCCCTCTCGGAGAGTACAAAGTGTCGGTCAACAGGGGGGCGGGAGGGCACCATGGCGTGGAGTCGGTTATTGGGACGCTCGGCACGCGGGACTTTACGCGCATCCGCATCGGCATTCTGCCCGCGCGGGGAAAACCCGAGGCCGTGGACGAGTTTGTCCTCCGGCCATTTACTCCCGAAGAGCGCGAACTTCTTCAAACCGTTCTTATCCGCCTCGCAGCTCGCATCTTCCTCCGCGCGTAACCCCCGGCGCCGCGCACGTGCTCATGCATAAAAGGAGAATTGGCAATGCTTTCCAAATCCCTTAAAGTCCTTCCGGTCAAATGTAAGAAGCGCGGAAATTCCTTCTGCCCTCATAACGGCCGCAATGCTGCAGTCGACAAAACTGATATTTTTTCCTTCGGTTTCTTGAAATATTTTCCATGATTCCTCGTGCAGATCTTCGTCGACATGCACAATCCGCACATCCGGCCTCAAGAGCAAAGACGAGCCGACCTCTTTGGCGACCTGTCGGCCAACCCGCATGGAGATAACGGTCACGATCTCAAGAAAGACAAGGTTGGAGATGACAAGAACGCGGGGATTCTCATCCAACGCCCTGCTGATTTCGTCCGCCCGTTCCGCAAGCGCGTCCTGCTTGTTGAAAAGGGCGACAAAAAAATTGGAGTCAACGAACAACCGGTTACTTCTTTTCTCCATAGAGATATTCGTCCATATCGGTTGCCAGGTCTTTCGGACCGCAAAATCCCATTGCGCGAATACGCCCAGCAAGCTGAACAAGGGTTTCTTGCTTTTTTGCCGGAGCGCTAACGATTGGCATGGAAGCATACCGGACATCAACCGCCTCCCTCACCAATTCGGAGAGCGTGGTTTTTTTCTTTTGGGCCAACCCCTTAAGTTTTTTTATCTGATCTTTCAGAAGATATATCTGCGTGCGTTTCATAATTGTTCATTATACACCGTGGTGTATAGTTTGTCAAGTTTGAAAATACAGAGGTTATGCTTTATAACGCATAGGTGGACACAACACATGTTTTGATTGCGAGCATCACCCCCTACTTTCTGGACAAGGGGAATGTTTGGTTTGAAGAGCACGAAACAGAGATTCTTGAGGCGGCGCGCACCCAGCCGTTTTTTGCCGAGAATGTTCTCGCCTTGACCGCGGGAATGACAACGACACTTTCTGACCTCCTGCGCAGATTGGACGAGCTTGGATACGAAAAAGTGTTGAGCGCGCAAGATCCCGGGGAGTTCGCGAGCCGCGGAGGAAGCGTGGAGATATTCCCCCTGCACGCCCGGAACGCCCTGCGCCTCGAGTTTTTTGGCAATACGATAGAACACATCGAAACGATTGATGGCTCAACGCTCAAAGACGAGGAAAAATCAAAAGATATTCTCAAAAAACGCCTCAAATCCCAGAAGCTCTATTCCGACCTGCGCGGCATCAAAGAGGGCGACTATCTCGTTCATCTCGACCACGGAGTTGCTCGGTTTACCGGAACCACAACCATACAAAACACAGTCCGCCAGCCGGCGGACAAAGCGCAAGAATACTATGTTCTGGAGTACGCGAGAGGAGACAAACTGTTCGTGCCCGTCGGGCTTGAGCGCAAACTCTCCCGGTACATCGGGTTTGCAGATCCCCATGTTGCCCGGCTGGGGTCCGTCGCATGGCAAAAAACAAAGCGCCGCGTCAAGGCGGAGGTGGAAACGCTTGCGCGCTCCCTGCTTACCCTCTACGCAACACGCGAAATCGCAGAGCGCCCTCCGTACGCGCCCAAAGGAGAGATCTTCTCCGCCCTTGAACACTCCTTCCCCTACAAAGAGACGCCCGACCAGCTTCAGGCAATGGACGACATTGAGCGCGACCTCAAGCGCCCAAAACCGGCTGACCGGATCATTTGCGGAGATGTGGGATTCGGAAAAACGGAGATCGCCTTGCGCGCGATGGTCCGGGCGGTGGAGCAGGGATATCAGGCCGCCCTCCTCGCCCCCACCACCATTCTTGCCTTCCAGCACTACCAGACATTTCAAGAACGCCTCGCCTCTCTTCCCGTCAGGATCGCCCTTCTCTCGCGCCTGCAGAACAAACAAGAGCAAGGGCGCGTCCTCTCGCGCCTCAAAAGCGGAGATGTTGATATGGTCATCGGAACGCACCGCGCCCTGTCGTCCGATGTTGCGTATGCCCGCCTTGGCATGCTCGTCATTGACGACGAACAGCGGTTCGGAGTGAAACAAAAAGAGGCGTTGAGAGAGGCGCGCGCCTCTCTTGACGTGCTCTCGCTCTCGGCAACGCCAATTCCCCGCACCCTGTACATGGCGCTCTCTTCGTTAAAAACCGTGAGCTTGATCCATACCCCTCCTCCCAACAGAATGCCCGTGGATACGCGCGTCGCGCGCCGCACAAACGCCCTCGTCAAAGAAGCGATTTTGCAGGAGCTTGCCAGAAACGGACAGGTCTATTATCTGTACAACCGCGTCGGAAGCATTGAACAGGCCGGGGAGCGCGTGCGCGCGCTTGTCCCCGGCGCCCGCGTGCGCATTGCGCACGGACGCCTCAAAGAACAAAACCTTCTGAACGTCATGGGAGCGTTCAAGGAAAAAAAGTTTGACGTGCTCGTGGCAACCACCATTATTGAAAACGGCATCGACATACCCAACGTCAACACGATTATTGTAGAGGACGCCTCAATGCTCGGCCTCTCCCAGGCCTACCAAATTAGGGGGAGGGTGGGGAGGTCGGGGACGAAGGCGCGCGCATATTTTCTGTACGGCTCGTCCCTTTCCGCCAAAGCGACGCTTCGGCTTGAGGCGCTCAAAGAGGCCGAGGAGCTCGGGTCGGGATACCGCCTCGCCCTGCGCGACATGGAGATGCGGGGGGCGGGAAACATGCTGGGCAAAGAACAGTCGGGCGCCGTAAACACGATCGGGCTCAATTTGTACTGCCAAATGCTCGGAGAGGCCGTGGAGCGCTTGAAAGAGTAGCAAGAAAAAAGGTATAACAACGCAACATGAAACTCGTCATCGTTGAGTCACCCACCAAGGCAAAGACCATCCAAAAATTCTTGGGAAGCGGGTACCGCGTCCAGTCGTCGTTCGGGCACATTCGCGACCTCCCGAAAAGCAGAATCGGCGTGGACACGGACAATAATTTCGAGCCCCAATACGTCATTCCCACCAAAGCGAGAAAAACAGCGACCGCGCTCAAAAAAGAGGCGGAAAAGGCGGATGGGGTCATTCTTGGAACCGACGAAGACCGCGAGGGCGAGGCGATTGCTTGGCACCTCGCGCATATCCTTTCGCTCAAAAAACCCGAGCGCATCGTCTTTCACGAGATAACGAAAGAGGCGATTGAGGCCGCCCTGCGCTCCCCGCGAACGATTGACCTCAACCTCGTTGACTCCCAGCAGGCGCGAAGAATATTGGACCGCCTCGTGGGCTACAAACTCTCCCCCTTCCTCTGGCGCAAAGTTCTGCGCGGACTCTCCGCGGGAAGGGTGCAATCGGCGGCTCTGCGCATTGTCGTTGACCGAGAGAGGGAGGTTGAGGCGTTCGTTCCCCAAGAATACTGGAGCGTGGAAGCAATGCTGCAGAAAATCAACAATAAACAATCAGCAATTAACGAAGAGATTTTCGTAGCACAACTGGCAAAGAGAGATGGAAAAGCGATTGAGAAACTGGGAATCAAGACAAAAGAGGAGGCGGACGCCATCCTCCGCGACCTGAAGGATGCCGTCTACAAGGTTGCAGATGTTGAGCAGAAGGAGACAAAGCGAAACCCCCTTCCGCCTTTCACTACCTCAACCCTTCAGCAGGACGCCTCCCGCAAGCTCGGGTTTTCGGCAAAGCAGACCATGAGCATCGCCCAACAGCTCTACGAAACCGGGCTCATCACCTACCACCGGACCGATTCCATGAACCTTTCGGAGCACGCACTGAAAGACGCGGCGGAGGTTATCGGGCGCATGTACGGAAAGGCATACTGCACAACCAGACGGTTCAAAACAACTTCAAAGGGAGCCCAAGAGGCGCACGAGGCGATCCGCCCGACCGGCGCTGGCAACACTCCCGACAATGTCCAAAAAAATCTTCAGGAGCGCCACATAAAACTTTACCGGCTCATCTGGCAGAGATTTCTCGCCTCCCAAATGGCTCCCGCACGTTTTTCCGCAACCGCTGTAGATGTACGCGCAACGGGGCACAGCGCCTCCGCATACACATTCCGCGCGAACGGACAAACCCTCCTCTTTGACGGATTTCTCAAGGCATACCCCATGAAATTTGAGGAGGCGACCCTCCCCGCGCTCTCAAAAGAAGAATCGCTCGCATTGGAGAAGCTTGCGCAAGAACAGCATTTCACCCAGCCCCCCGCGCGCTATACGGAAGCGGGCCTTGTGAAGGCGCTGGAAGAACACGGGATCGGAAGGCCATCAACATACGCCCCCACCATTTCAACCATTCAAACGCGGGGATACGTGGAGAAGAACAAAGAGCGGCGGTTCGTTGCCACCGACCTCGGAAAAAAAGTAACCGACCTTCTTTTAGAGCACTTTCCCCAGATTGTGGATGTCGGATTTACCGCATCCGTGGAGGAAAAGTTTGACGATATCGCGGAAGGAACAAAAGAATGGGTCCCCGTCATTCGGGAGTTTTACGAGCCATTTGAAAAGCTTCTTGAGCAAAAAGACAAAGAGATAGTGAAAGAGGAGGTGGCCGTGGAGGAGGTTCCCGACAAAACGTGCCCCAAGTGCTCCTCCCCCGTCGTAATACGCACGGGACGATTCGGAAGATTTTACGCCTGCTCCGCCTTTCCGAAATGCAAGCATACCGAACCCCTTGAAAACGCGCAGGCGAACACGGGCATATCCTGCCCCTCGTGCAAAAAAGGGACGATCGTTTCAAAAAAAACGCGCAAGGGAAAGATATTTTACGCCTGCAACCAATACCCCGCGTGCGACTTTGCTCTCTGGGATAAGCCGACGGGAGAACTATGCAAGACGTGCGGCTCCTTCATGGTAACGAAAGGAAAGCAGGTGAAATGCTCAAATAAAGAGTGCCCCGCGAAGACATAGGCGACGAGGCGCCTTGTATTTACAAGATGAGCGAACTCAAGTAAGTTGAGAACGCGCCGAGGTGGCGGAACAGGCAGACGCACAGGACTCAAAATCCTGCGAGCGCAAGCTCATGAGGGTTCGATTCCCTCCCTCGGCACCAGAAAGGAAAAGTCAAAGAGTTTTGGTTCGCCTCGCTTCGCTCGGCGACTAATTTGTATTCAATTTTGGGGGTAAAAACGAATTCCCGATTTCGCATTTTGGGGGAAGAAAATTTTTTAATCCAATACTGAAACCTAGAAAAATCCTTAAAAGAGAGGCTTTTTTGTTGGGCTTGACTTTCAAGCTCATATATGCTACATTAGCAATGTTATCAGAATTGCAAGAAACTGATAAACTCTGCGGTAATAGTGCCGTAGAGAACTGTACATTCCAAAAGGAAGGAGCGATAGTCATGAATGAACTCGTTCTCGTTGGCAAAACCGTTGCGCTCGTCTGCTCGCTGGCTGGCCTGTACTTCACCGTCAAGCGTGAACACCAGAAGTCGTCGCTGGCCTGGAACGGAGCCGCGGCCATCCTCTGGATGATCGTGTCGTTCGCCGCGTAGCATATGCCGTGCCACGGCCACATCGCCGCGCTATTCTTCGGAGTAGCGCGGCTTTCACTTTTTATTGATAAAATTTCTAATTTCATATAAGATTTAATTGGTATTCGCTTTGCGAATTCTTGGATTTAATGCCGCCAAAGAAAAACTTGAAATTGTCAGCGGTGCGGCTCCGCCGCCCATCGGGTCTGAACGACCTTTCCGTCCGCCAGCTGGCGGATTCGGGAAAAACTTAACCGAACCTAGTTTGCCGAACCTAGTTTGCCCCTTGCGCGGCGGATTTGAGGCGGAATTTTTTGCCGAGTTTTTTCGCCCATTCGTCCGTATTTGTGGTCAAACACAGCATTGCGTAATGTTTCCACCTTCCCCACCTCTTTTCAATGAACAAAGAAAGCGTCTCGTCTGACACCTTCCGTCCTTTGAAATAAAATACGTACAGCGCCTCCCTGCTGAAGAGATCAAGATGAAAATTGGGAATGCGAAACCCAATGGCAATCGCCAGATCTGCGGTATACGGCCCCACTCCCGGAAGCGCAACGAGCGCTTCTTTTATTGCTTGAACGTTCGTAAGAAGGCGCAGGTCGTCCAGATTTGTGCCCTGCTCCACAACGCTCTCCGCAATGCCTTTGATGTACTTGTCTCGGTACCCGACTTTGCACGCCCGGATATCCGCAATGTCCGCTAGCGCCAAAGCCGCGGGATCGGGAAAGGTATGGTAGGACTTTTTTTGAAACACCTCTCTTCTCCCGAACGTTTTACAGAGCAGTTCCATCATTTCGTAAATCCTTTGAAAATACACGTTCTGCGCCATCACCACCCCAAGAACGGACTCAAACACATACGGATCCCTCCGCAGATGCGCCCCATAGATTCCTTCCGAAGCGGCCTTGAGCACGGGATCCTCTTGGCATATTGTTTCATAAAACTCCCGCACCGGCTCATCCGTTGCAAACATAAACGCGACAAGGTCTCGCATCCACGCAACGTCGCTTTCTTTCAGCGCGCTCTTTGATTCAACCAGGACGTGTAATTTCGCCGTTGGTTTTTCTTGGAACCCAAGTCGTACCAATCCAAGTTTTTTTGAGGGAAACTCAAACAGGCGCACAAGCGTATCCCCCTCTCTGACCCACGGCTGGAACA
>CAZYKY010000007.1:0-9994 GCA_964648405.1 uncultured Candidatus Saccharibacteria bacterium | reverse complement strand
TGCTTGCGCTCATGACTCCGCGCTCAACGCTTTTTCGTTCGGGCGTCTTTATGTTTGGCGGGCAGGTTCCCCCGGGGTACCGAGGCGGGCTGAATATGGGTATGTACAATTTTCGAAATGAGGAGTTTCTCCTTGAGATGGGAGCGCGTCTCGTGCATATCATGTTCTTTGAGGTAAAGGGCAAGGGGAATCTCTATCGCGGACAATGGCAGGATGGCCGCGTTACGACCGAACAAAAAGAAACACAGGTCTGATGAACTATATTCCCGTCATAGGGCTGGAGATTCACGCCGAGCTCAATACAAAGAGCAAGATGTTTTGCTCGTGCCCGAACAATCCTTTTGACTCGCCCCCCAATGCGAACGTCTGCCCCGTATGTCTTGGGCATCCGGGCACCCTCCCCACGGCAAACAAAGAGGCAATCATGAAGACGGCCAAAGTCGGGGTGGCGCTCCGTTGCACAATTGCGCGGCATTCAAAGTTTGACCGCAAAAACTATTTTTATCCCGATCTTCCGAAAGGATACCAGATAAGCCAGTACGATCTGCCCCTGTGCGCGAATGGATTTTTGGAGGTTCAGGGCAGGAAGATTTCCGTTCGAAGGATACACATTGAAGAAGACACGGGAAAATTGGTGCATCCTCCCGGGGCATCCTACTCGCTTGTTGATTTTAACCGCTCGGGGGTGCCGCTTTTGGAGCTCGTTACGGAGCCCGATGTGCAATCGGGAGTTGAGGCGAGGGAGTTTGCAAAAGAACTTCAGCTGATATTGCGCGTTCTTCAGGTGTCGGAGGCCGACATGGAGAAAGGACAGATGAGGGTGGAGGTCAACATCTCGCTGAAAGAAGAACACGCGCTCGGACTGGGAACAAAAGTGGAAATAAAAAATCTCAACTCGTTCAGAGCGGTGGAAGATTCCATCGCGTACGAAATAGCGCGCCAGACCGGCGTGCTGGAGAAGGGAGGGGAGGTGGGGCAGGAGACGCGCGGATGGGATCAGCAACGGGGGGAGACCTATCCCCAGCGAGAGAAAGAGAGCGCGCACGACTATCGCTACTTCCCGGAGCCCGACATTCCCCCGATAGAGTTTTCCGAAGAAACGATCCGGGAAATTGAGGAGACGATTCCCGAACTCCCCCGGACAAAACGCCTGCGCTTCAAAACGGAATACGCGATTGGAGACAAGGCGATTGAAATCTTCACGAACGACAAAGAACTTGGAGAGTATTTTGAACAGGCGGCGAGCGAGCATGATCCGAATGTGCCTGCGGAACGCCTCGCAAAACGCACCGCTTTGATCGCCAACTACCTGATTTCCGATGTCAAAGGATACATGGAAGAGCATGCAATCTCTGCGGAACGCCTCAAGATGACTCCGGAAAATTTCGCCGAGCTCATGGGCCTTCTTGAAACGGGCGCTATCACGAGCTCCGTGGCAAAGGCGCTTTTGCCCCGCATGATTGAGGAGGGAATCGACCCGACGCACATCATCGGCGCGGAAGGATTGGAGCAGGTCGGAGACGAAAAGACGGTGCGGAACATTGCAAAAAAAATCATCGCCGAACACCCGAAGGCCGTCGAGGATTATAAAAAGGGAAAAACGAACGCTCTTCAATTTCTGGCGGGCAAGGTCATTGCCCAAACCCGCGGCACGGCAGATCCCACGCTCGTCAGAAACATTCTTGACCAGGAGCTTGCCTGAATTCGCGCACAAGGCGAAACGCCTCCCGCCGGTTTGAGACCCAGCGAATGCGCGGGTCTTTTTTGAACCACGCCATCTGGCGGCGCGCAAAGTCCTCGCTTTCTTTTTGAATCTGCCGCGCCATTTCTTCTTTGCGTATGCGTTTTTGGAGATAGAGGGCGATGTACCGATACTCAAGTCCGAGCGACTCAAGGCGTTTCCACGAAACGCCCGAATTGCGAAGGCGTTGCACTTCCGCGACCATTCCTTGGCACAGACGCTTTTGCAGGCGCGCTCGAACGCGTTTTTGCAGATCTTCTTTGGCGCGGGATAGCCCTAAAAAAAGCGTCGGGGAGGGGAGGGGGTTGTGCGCAAGAGCCGCGATTGGTTTTTTGGTCGCCTCAATAATTTCGAGCGCGCGGATGATCCTGCGGGGGTTGCCTTGCCCCAGTGCCATAGCCCGCGCGGGGTCTTTTTTTACGAGCATGCGATACAATTCTTTTGGGTCAAGCGCCTCCAGACGCTTGCGCAAAGAATGGTTCGGGGAGACATCGGGAAATACGTGCCCGTCAACAAGCGCGTACACGTACTGGGGGCTCCCCCCAACAATATAGGCAAGCCGGCCGCGCCCAAGGATGCCTTGCACCGCCTTGCGCGCCTCTTTCTGAAAGAGAGACACCCCGTAGATTCTTTTTGGAGAGGCAACCGAAAGGAGGTGGTGGGGGACGCCCCTCATCTCCCGCTCCGTAATTTTTCCCGATCCGAGATTGAGCCCCCTATACACCTGCCTCGAATCGGCCGAGACGACTTCTCCGCAAAACCGTTTGGCAAGCGCCACGGCAAGATCGCTCTTTCCTGACGCCGTGGGGCCCACAATAACCACGATCATACGAGCTCGCCCGCCCTTTCGTCAATCGCTCTTGCAACACCGCGGGAAAACTCCTCAAGCGAGAGCGTCCCCTTGTCTCCTTTGCCTCTCATGCGCACGCTCACGGTATCCGCCTCTTTTTCTTTTGCTCCCACGATTAAAAGATAGGGTACCTTCATGCGCTCGCCCTCCCGAATTTTTTTTCCGAGCGTCTCGTTGTCGTCGCGAACTTCAATGCGAATACCACGGCCTATGCTCTGTTCCAGACGCTCTTGCACCTCTCTTGCGTACGGCGCAAACGCGTCAGCAACCGGCAAAATCCATATCTGGCGGGGGGCAAGCCACAAAGGAAACGCTCCGGCGTAGTGTTCAATAAGAATGCCCAAGAAACGTTCCGGAGACCCCGCAATGGCGCTGTGGATCATAACGGGAGTATGCTTCTTGCCATCTGCGCCGATGTATTCCAGCCCAAAACGCGCGGGCATGCTCATGTCAATCTGTATGGTGGAAAGCTGCCACTCCCTGCCGAGAGAATCCTGCACGATAAGATCCATTTTAGGCCCATAAAACGCCGCTTCTCCGGGGGCCGGTTTAAACGCGATCTGTTTCTCTTGGAGAATTTCACGCAAAAGCTTTTGCGCCTTGCGCCATGTGGAATCGTTTCCGATGTATTTTTCTTTATTCTTCTCGTCCCGCAAAGACAAACGAATCCAATACTTCATTCCGTATGTTTTCATCGCCTTTTCAATCGCTCCGAGGATACGCCCGAACTCCTCCTGGATCTGGTCTTCTCTGCAAAAACAATGTCCGTCATCCTGCGAGAATGCGCGAAGGCGGGTCAGTCCGCTTAATTCCCCGGGTTTTTCATCGCGATACAGATTTGCAAAATCAGAGACGCGGAACGGCAGGTTTTTATAACTGCGGGTTTGCGAGGCGTAGATTTGCGTGTGCTGGGGACAATTCATGGGCTTCAAAAAATACTCTTCTTGCGTGTAGTTTGAAACCGCGCGAAACATATCATGTTTATATTTATCATAGTGCCCTGAAACGCGAAAAAGCTCCGCTTTGTTGATTTGCGGAGTATGAACCTCCTGAAACCCGATTTCACGGCGAAGCCGGGCCGAGTATTCTTTGATTCTTTGCAGAAGAACGGCTCCGTACGGCGTGTACAAGGGGAGTCCCGGGCCGACAAGATCGGAAAATACAAACAGTTCAAGTTCTTTGCCGAGTTTTTTATGATCCCTCCGCTCCGCCTCTTCAAGGCGGCCGAGGTATTCTGCAAGCTCTTGCGCGTTTTCAAACGCAACCCCGTACACGCGCGTGAGCATGGGATTCGCTTCAGACCCCCTCCAATACGCCCCCGCGATCTTTGTGAGCTTGAATGCGTCAGAAGGGAGCTCCAAGGTTCGCCGCACATGTCCTCCTCTGCATAAATCCAAAAACGCGTCTCCCATAGAAACCATTCCAACGGTCTTCACGCCCGCCAGCCCCCCCGCTCCTTTCTGCAGGTCGTCTACCAGTTCAACTTTATAGGGCTGGGCGAGTTTTTTGAAATGGGCGCGGGCTTTTGCCACGGGCCAGAGTTCTTTTTTGAACACAAGGTTTTGCCCGATAATCTCGCGCATCATTTCCTCAAGGCGCGGAAGATCTTCTTCTTTGAGCGCAACATTTTCAAAGTCGTAATAAAACCCGTTCTCAATCACCGGGCCTATTCCAAGACGCGCCTTCGGGTAGAGTTTTATCACCGCCGAGGCAAGAACATGCGCGAACGAATGGCGGATCGCTTCAAGAGAAGATGTCTTCTTCATATATGCAAATCTATCACGTTTCTACCAGCTCTTCAACCTCTTCCGCGATAAACTTTTTCTCCCCGAAACGGATATCGGGATGCCCCCCCACAAAAAGTATTTTCCCTTCCTGAAAGAGAAGAGGGTTCTTCTCCAGCAAGTTGGGAAACACGACTACCTCAATGACATCGGTCAGGTCTTCAAGTTTTACAAAGAACATGGACTTTCCGCTTTTCGTGATGATTTTCTTCGCGAGCGAGACCACGCCCGCAATGCGCATCCTTTGGGCGGCGCGGGAAAATTGGTAGGGGTTCACGGGCATTGCGCCCTGGTTTTGCCCTTTGGTAATGCGCGAGATGGGGACGGCCCGCGCCTCAATAATGTTTTTCACGCGCCGCAGAGGGTGGGAGCTTACGTACAGCCCGAGGAGTTCTTTCTCCCATGAGAGCCGCTCTTTTTCAGGGGCGGGCGCGGCCGATTCCAGCGAGAGGACAAACGAGGAGGCGGGGGAGGGGGCGCCGTTTCCTCCTCCAAAGAGCGACTTTTGCGCCCCGTTTGTCATTTTTTGATGCTCGCGCGCAATCAGCAAAAGACGGTCGAGATTCGAAAGGAGTTGATTTCGTTCGGCGTGCGCGTCGAATACCCCGGCCCGTATCAAGCTCTCCATCGATTTCTTGTTCAGGTTGCCCGCCGCAACGCGCGAAATAAAGTCCTGCATTGAAGCGTACGGCCCCCGCGCCTTGCGCTCTTGGATAATGGAATCAACAATTCCTTCCCCCACATTTTTTATGGCAAGAAGGCCAAAGCGAATCTGGCGCTTGCCCGGAACCACGGAAAAGTGGCTGAAACTCTCGTTGATTTCCGGAGGAAGCACCTCAATGTTCATGGCGCGCGTCTCTTCAATGAGAAAGGCGATGCGCTCCAGGTCGTTTCGTTCGGCGGTAAGCAGGGCGGACATGAACTCCAGGGGAAAGTTCGCCTTGAGCCAGGCGGTCTGGTAGGAAACCAGCGCGTACGCGGCCGCGTGACTCCGGTTGAACCCGTAGGAGGCGAACGGAAGAATCCACTCCCAAATCTGTTTTGCGACGCGCGGAGAAATGCCATTGGCGACCATGCGGGAGACGAGTTTTTCCTGCTGTTCCACAAGAAGGGCCATGATTTTTTTTCCCACGGCCTTTCTCAATACATCCGCCTCGCCCATGGAAAACCCGGCGAGATCCCTGGCAATGCGCATGAGCTGCTCCTGGTAAATGCATATTCCCTGCGTGTCTTTGAGGATGGGCTGGAGCTTTGGATGGAGGTACTCTATCGCTTTTCTCCCGTGCTTTCTCGCGATGTATTCGGGGAGCAATTCCATGGGCCCCGGGCGGTACAGGGCGACCATGGCAACAATGTCTTCAAACTCGGTTGGCCGCAGGCCGCGCAGATATTTTCTCATTCCCTCCGATTCAAGTTGGAACACTCCCGTTGTATCCCCCCTCTGCAGGAGGGCGTATACTTTTGGATCGTCCAGCGCGAGAGTTCGCAGATTGATATTTTTTCCGTGAATGGCGTAGATCCTGTGGAGCGTGTCTTCAATGGTGGTCAGGTTTTTCAACCCGAGAAAATCCATCTTTAAGAGCCCGAGGTCTTCCACGCCGTGCATCTCGTACTGGGTGATGATGATCTGGTCTCCCTGCGAGGGGTGTTGCAGAGGAACAAGGTTGTCTAAGCGTTCTGCGGCAATGACCACCCCGCACGCGTGGGTGGAAGCGTGCCGCGCGACTCCTTCAAGTTTTCGCGCAATGTCAACAAGGCGGCGCGCCCTCTCCTCGCTTTTATACAGCGCTTTGAACTCATCAACCTGCTTGACGCACTCGTTCAGCGAGAGGCCCTGCGGAATCATTTTTGCCACGCGGTCGCAATACGCATACTCATATCCGAGCGCCCTGCCCACGTCCCGAATGACGGCGCGCGAAGCCATAGTCCCGAACGTAATAATCTGCGCAACGTGATCGGCGCCATAGCGCTCCTCCACGTACCGGATCACCTCGTCGCGCCTGTGGTCGGCAAAGTCGAGGTCAATGTCGGGCATGGAGATGCGTTCCGGGTTCAAAAATCGCTCAAACAGCAGGTTATACCGTATGGGATCAATGGCGGTGATGTTGAGCACGTACGCGGCAAGCGACCCTCCGGCAGACCCCCTGCCGGGACCCACGACAATGTGGCGGTCTTTGGCCCATCTGACAAAATCATGAACAATCAAAAAATACGTGGCATACCCCGTCTGGGCAATGACGCCGAGCTCGTACTCGAGGCGGCTCTCGTATTCCTCGCGGTGTTCAAGGTTGGGAATATCCTCGAGGCCGCGCAGGCATACTTCGCGCAGGTATTCGTCGGGCGTCTTGCCTTCGGGCACGGGAAAGGGAGGAAGCTTTATCCCGCCGAGTTGAAACTCAAACCGGCACGCCTCGGCTATCTTGGCGGTGTTGGCGAGCACTTCCGGAGTATCCTTGAAGGCCTTTGCGACATCCTCGGGACTTTTGAGGGAAAAATCGTCCCCTTTGAGGGTGAGGCGCTCTGGATCGTCGGGTTTTGAACCCGTGTTGATGAGCATAAGCACGTCCTGCGCCTCCGCGTCTTCTTTTCTCAAGTAGTGGGAGTCGCACGTGGCAACCACGGGAATGCCGAGTTCTTTGGCGATGCGGAACACCCCCTCGTTTACTTTGATTTGTTCCGGAATGTGCGGATGATCCTGAACCTCCAGGTAAAAGTTTTCTTTGCCGAACAATTCCGCGTAGTGCAACGCGAGCGTTTTTGCCTCTTCGTACGCGTTGCGCAAAAGCAGGCGCGGAATCTTTCCCGCAAGGCATCCCGAAAGCCCAATAAGTCCCTCGGCATGCTTGGAAAGAAGCTCCTCGTCAATGCGGGGCTTATAATAAAACCCTTCCAGGTGCGCACGCGTAACGAGCTTGACCAGATTCTTATACCCCGTTTCGTTTTTTACGAGCAGGCCCATGTGATAAATCGTATCGTCAACGCCGGGGCGCCTGCCGTCCATGCGCTCAAAGGCAACATAAACCTCACACCCGATGATCGGCTGTACCCCCTTGGCTTTCGCTTTTTTGAAAAACTCCACCGCAGCATACATGTTTCCGTGGTCGGTAAGCGCGACGGAGTTCATGCCGAGTTCTTTGACGCGGTCTATCAGGTCGTCAATTTTTGAAAGCCCATCAAGCAGAGAGTAGTGGGAATGCACGTGCAGGTGGGTAAACGTTCTTTCCATACGCCTGCCATTCTAGCAGAGTTTTTAATATTCCCAAACATTCCGTGATATACTTTTTCCATGGCAATTCCGGATCCCCGAGAGCAAGGCGTTGTTGGCGTAGACGAGGTTGGAAGAGGGGCGCTTGCGGGTCCCGTTGTTGCGGTTGCGCTGTGTTTTGCCGCTCACGCGCCCAAGGGCGCTTTTGACACTCTGAAGGTTCGGGACTCAAAGACCCTCTCGCGCCTCCAGAGAGAAAGGGTATACGCCTTCTGCGAGTCGGCCGACTGGATTCGATGGGGCGTGGGTTCGGTGTCTTCGCTTGATATTGACCGCCTCAACATCCGCCGGGCGGCGCTTCTCTCTATGGGCACCGCCCTCTCCCTCCTTCTCAAAGCCCTCCCGTTCACTCCGCGGATTGCATATATTGACGGACAAGACCGCGTTGTCTCTTCCATTCCGCAGATTGCCATGCCGAGGGCGGATTCTGCGATTTTTGTCTGTTCGCTTGCCTCAATCATCGCAAAGGTCACGCGGGACCGCCTTATGGACAAAGCGCACAAAGAGTATCCGCGCTACGGATTCGCCGCGCACAAAGGGTACGGCACCGCGCCACATATGGCCTCGCTCGCCCAATACGGCCCCTGCCCGATCCACCGCGCAACATTCGCGCCGGTTGCGCTACGCCTTGCACATTCTGCAAAATCTTGATACACTCCCCGCATGGCCGTTCCAAAACAACACCGATCAAAATCAAGGCAGGGGCAGAGAAGGATGCACCTCTTCTTGAAAAATCCAAGCACGCTCCCGTGCGCGCACTGCGGCAAAGAGATTGCTTCGCATACGGCATGCGCTTTTTGCGGCCACTACAAAGGAAAAGCGGTTGTGAACACATCCAAAACCAAGAAAAAGAAGAGGACCGCGCATACCCACGCCTAACATGGCAAGCAGACATCTCGCCCGCTCCATCGCAATGCAGTCCCTGTACGAGTGGGATTTTGTGGGACGGGAGCAAAGAGACATTGCCCCGATTGTGGAAAGAAATCTCCGGGAGTTCGGTCCCGGTTTGAGCGAGATAAACCAGAAATTTGTGGAACGCCTCGTCAGGGGAGTTCAAGAACATATAACGGATATTGATTCCATTATTGAAAAGGCGGCTCCGGAATGGCCGCTGGACCAGATTACCCTCGTAGACAAAAACGTTCTTCGGATCGGACTGTTTGAGCTGTTGTATGGCAACGCAGAAGAAGTTCCTCCGAAAGTCGCAATCAACGAGGCGATTGAGCTGGCAAAAAATTTCAGCGGAGAGACCGCGGGAAAGTTTGTCAACGGAGTCCTCGGAACGGTATATCGGGAGTTAGGACAATCATCACCAACGCAACCCAATGGACAGATTTGAACCGCTTGAAGACCGTCTTCACATTCGTTTTACGAATCGGGACCTGCTCACGCAGGCGTTTACCCATCGCTCGTATCTCAATGAAAACGGCAACGCCGGGCTGACGCATAACGAGCGCCTTGAGTTTCTCGGGGACGCGGTTTTGGAGCTCGCGGTGACCGAATATCTCTACGAACGCTTCCCCCAAACCCCCGAGGGAGAACTCACCTCGTGGAGGGCTGCTCTTGTGAATGCAAAAATGCTTTCCGCAATCGCGAAAGAGCTCGACTTTGGAGAGTGCATGCTCTTGTCAAAAGGCGAGAGCAAAGAGACCGGAAAGGCGCGGGACATCATTTTGGCAAACGCCATGGAGGCGTTCATCGGGGCGCTCTACCTTGATCAGGGATTCAAGCCCTCCTTTGATTTCATAGAGCACCACATCCTCGGCAAACTTCCCACCGTTCTGGAAGAAAAACTCTTCCAAGACGGAAAATCAGGATTCCAGGAAATCGCTCAGGAGAAGACCGGCATCACTCCTTCATACGCCGTGCTCAAAGAGTGGGGGCCCGACCACGCAAAACATTTCCTGGTTGGAGTATATCTGGATAAAAAGCTCGTCGCCGAAGGGGAAGGGACGTCAAAGCAGGAGGCCGAAGAGTCGGCCGCCCGCGCCGCCCTTGCAAAAAACAACTGGCTGCTGTAAAGTACCGCCATGCTTTCAATGCGCCTGTACAGGGTGGGAAAGAAAAACCAACCCTCATACAAAATCGTCGTCACCGACAAACGCAGGGCAACCCACGGGGGCCGTTTTGTCGCGCAGGTCGGGTTTTACAACCCCCTGACTAAAGAAAAGGTATTCAAAACGGAACCCATACGGCACTGGCTGAGCAAGGGGGTCCAGCCCTCCCCGACGGTCTTTAACCTCTTGGCAAAAGAGGGGATTGTGCAGGGAAAGAAACTTCCCAATCACTCAAAACCCAAAGAAAAGAAGAAAAAGTAATTTAACCAAAACTTAACCGAACCTAGTTTTGCGGGG
>CAZYKY010000006.1:0-10531 GCA_964648405.1 uncultured Candidatus Saccharibacteria bacterium | reverse complement strand
AAAAACACAACTCCCAAAAGAAACCCTCCAAATGCCGCGACACTAATGAGCACGGAAATGCGCAAGGGGTCATTGAGCAACCGTTCAATCGTGCGCCTTCCTTCTTCTTTGGACACCGCGCCTCCCGCGGAAATTTTAGATACGATGCGCAGGGACGAACCAAAAAACAATACGGGCAAGAACGCAACAAGCGGAATAAAGATGCCGGAATAAATGCCGAGGTAGAGCATGCCGACCCTGAAGATTGACTCCCAGGAAAACTCAAGAAAACGAAACAGCGCGACGACGGTTGAGAATCCAAAAAGAATATTGGAAACCGCCTGCACTTCCAGATGCATAATGACGACCTGCCCCATCGTAAGCGGTCGCACTTGAGAAGTATTCATACGCGTTCTATCCCACCGGTCCCATCTCCCCCCAATTTTTTCCCGTCATCGCGCGCACAAGCAGGGGAGCCGTCAAAGGAACTACACCTTCCATTATTTTTTTAATACGGGTGCCGTATGATTCTATGGTATCATCGCGGCACTCAAACAACAATTCATCATGAATCTGAATAAGCATGCGCGCATCGCTCTGGCCGGAGAGAACTTCGTTCCATATGGAACGCATCGCCATTTTCATAATGTCGGCGCTGGTACCCTGAATGGGGTGGTTGACCGCAATGCGCTCTGCGGATGACCGAAGGCGCTGGTTTGCAGAACGGATTTCCGGAACGAGGCGTCTTCTCCCAAACAGCGTTTCCACGTATCCATGCTCTTTCGCAAACGCCTTGATCCGCTCTCTATATGCGAGAATGCCTGGGAAACGGACGAAGTACCGCTCAATAAATTCTTCCGCCTCTTTCTGGGACATTCCCGTAGTGCGCGCAAAACTCCGGGCTCCCATTCCATACAGCACGCCAAAATTTAACGCTTTCGCTTTCCGCCGCGCCTCCCCGTCCACGCGCTCAACGGGCAATGAAAACACCTCGGCGGCGGTCATGGCGTGAATATCTGCCCCCTCTTGAAAGTACGAGAGCATTTTGCGGTCCGCGGACAGATGCGAGGCAACGCGAAGCTCCATTTGAGCATAATCAAACGAAAGCAGGCTCCTCCCCTCGGGACTGACAAACCCCTTGCGGATGCGGAGCGCCCAAGGTCCCTGCGCGGGAATATTTTGAAGATTCGGATTGGACGAGCTCAAGCGTCCGGTTGCCGTTCCCAACTGATCAAAATGCGAATGGACTCGCCCCCGGGAATCCGCTAGGGCGGGCAAGGGACGCACATATGTTGTTTGGAGTTTGGAAAGTTCCCTGTGCGAAAGCACCATGTCAACAACGGGATGCAGAGAGCGAATTTTCTCCAATTCTTCAGACGCCGTGGAGATTGCTCCTTTGGGCGTCTTTTTTATCCCGCGCGCCGGAATTGAAAGCGTTTCAAAGAGCAAGCGGGAGAGCTGGCTCGGAGAGCTTGGATTGAGCTCACCGCCCACAGATCTCCCGATCTCTTTTTCAAGCCCGCAAATTTCTTTCCCAAGCTCCCGCTCTATTGTTCCAAAATATTCGCGGTCAATCATGATGCCCGCCTCTTCCATATGCTCAAGAACGGGAATGAGGGCGAGCTCTAATTCATAGATCTCGTTTGACCACAATCCCTCGCGGACCATCTCCTCAACGCGAGCGCGCATATCTTGCGCGAGTGGAAGGGTTCCGCCTTCTCCTTCTCCTTTCCCTCCCCCTCCCATTACTTCGGGAAGGCGCCGGATGAGCGTTGCAAATCCGAGGCGATGAAATATTTTCTCGGCTCCTGACGCGCTCCAACCGGTCCGCTTGGCATCCTCAAGAGAAAACTCAAGGGGAACCTCGCAATATATCGTGGCAAGGCGCTTCCCCTGAAACGCCTCTCGCTTGTGGGCTTGCAAGGCCTCCAGCGTTTTGGGGGCAATGCCAGAGATGCCTCCCCGTTCGATCGCTTCATAGAGCGTCTCAAGAGATCCGTAGCGTACCAGCAAGGCAATCGCCGTCTTTTCTCCGACCCCCGTCACTCCCGGAATATTGTCTGCGGGATCCCCCCGCAATCCTTTGTAATCGGCAATCTGCGAGGGGGTTACTCCTCCGAACTTTTCTTGTATCAGCGAGGTGGTATAGAGCACGGAGTCCCGGATGCCCTTGCGGGGCGCGGACACTTTCACGCGATCCCCGACCAACTGGGCCGTATCCATATCCCCCGTCATAATAATAATCTCCACGTCTTTTTTATCAGACAACAAAGAAACAAGAGTGCCGATCACATCGTCCGCCTCATACCCGTCCGCAGAAAGCACCGGAATGCCGATCCCCCCGAGCGCCTCCCTTACAAGGGCAAACTGCGACACAAGATCCGGGGGGGTCTTGGGGCGGGTCGCCTTGTAGGCGTCGTACTCCTCGCGGCGAAAGGTGGGAGCTGCCGTGTCAAACGCCGCCGCGACGTATTCCGGTTCAAACTCTTTGACCATCTTGAACAGCGCAAGAAAAAATCCGTAGACCGCCCCCACCTGCTCCCCCGTCCTCGTCGTGAGAGAGGGGAGGGCGTGAAAGGCGCGATGCATGTATGCGTGAGAGTCGATGAGAAGGAGACGTTTCATAGAAGAAGGGGGGTTGAGGCAAAGAGGCGAAGAAGACGTTCGTTGTTCCCCGCGTGCGCAATCTGAACCCACAAGGCGTCGGGAGGAATAAGGCGGAGAGCGCGCTCCGGCCACTCTACAAGTATGATTGCGCGCGGATTGTGCAGGAAAGATTTCCAGCCGAGCGACTCAACGTCTCGGGGATCTTCAAGGCGGTACCAGTCAAAATGGTATAGCACGCCTTCCTCTCCATTTCGGCGGAACGCATACTCCTTCATAATGAGAAACGTGGGGCTCAGAATCCGCGCGCGGATTGAAAGCCCTTTCGCAACCCCCTGCGCAAACGTCGTTTTTCCGGAACCCAACTCTCCCGTGAGCGCAACCACGGAGGCACGCGATACGCACTCCTGCAAACGCACTTGCAAGTGCGCTTGCAAAAGCGCTTGCGCGAGCTCCTCTCCCGCCCTTTTCATACGGACGGCAGAGGAGACAGAATACTCACAATATGGTTCGTTGACTTTCACAATATGATACGATAGGGTGGACTCACTTGATATGACTTCTCAAGAACCCACCGCGAAAACCGTGCGCATTGAGAGTCAGGCAACCCCCCTCGGACAATTTTTTTCCATAGAACGCCACCCCTCGCGCGAGACGGCATTCGCCATCAGAGCCAAGGGACTCGCCCCTCTGGTTTCGCGCGTCTACTACGAAAAAGACGAGCAGGATCTCCGCTTGTACTTTACCCTTCAGCGGGGATTGGACCTCACGATCATTGTAGGCGATACTGGCACCTCGCACAACTACGAGTGCGTTCCGCGTCTTGAGTCCCCTCTCCCCGCTCCAACAGACCGCGTTGATCTCTTGTATGCGCGTCTCTCACAAACGATTCTGCGCAATACGGAAAAGGGCGTGCGGCGCGCATGTATTGCGCTGGAAGATTTTCAAGCAACGGGCGCAACCCCAAAAGACCTTCCGCGGCTGATTGAAACGCTCGCGCAACGGAACGGGGATGGATTCTCAACGCTCGCGCTTTTTGAAACACGCGGAGGGGTCCGCGCCGTTTTGCAGAGTTCTTCGGAAATCTCCCACGCTCTCTTTTCTTCCATCTCCCCTGCGGCAAGAAAGGGAGGATGGTCGCTTTCTCTCGCTCGCTGGAATTCGCTCGCGCGCGCGCAAGAGATTTTTTCCCTCTTTCTATGATTCCTCCGACATCACCCACAGACCGCAAAAAACTCACGGGAGAGATCACCCTTACCAAAGAATCTCTGGACGCGCTGACGGCGGGTCCCTTTGCGTCGTCGGATGTCGGCGCGCTTTTTGAAAAGGCCGGAGGAGACCTGACCCTGCTGACGGAGGCACTTTTCTCAAGCGCGATCTCGCTTGAAGCGTCCGATGTGCACCTGGAGCCCGAGGAACTCCGCCTGAAAATCCGCTACCGGCTCGACGGCCTCCTGCAAGACGTCGCCCTGCTTGATCGAGCAAAGTACGAGAAACTGGTAAGCCGCCTCAAACTTTCTGCGGGAATCAAATTAAACATCCACGACCGACCGCAAGACGGAAGGTTTTCCGTGCGCGTGGGCTCGGATGCTCTTTTTGAGGTGCGCGTCTCCACTCTGCCCTCGGAATACGGAGAAACAATCGTGATGCGCATTTTAAATCCGCGCCATCTTTTGTCGCTGGACGACCTTGCGCTTGAAGACGGCACAAGATCGCTCTTTCGCAAAGAACTTAAAAAATCAACGGGAATGATTGTCGTTACGGGACCTACGGGATCGGGAAAAACCACCACGCTCTACGCGTTTGTGCAGGAGGCATTCAACCCCGAGCTCAAGATCGTAACCATTGAAGACCCCATTGAGTACCACATTGACGGGGTCTCGCAAACGCAGACGCATCCGGAAAAAGGATACGACTTTGCCTCGGGTCTGCGGGCAATCGTCAGACAGGATCCGGACGTTATTCTTGTGGGAGAGATTCGGGACGGAGAGACCGCCCATATCGCCCTCCAGGCGGCGCTCACGGGACATTTGGTTTTTTCAACCCTCCATACAAACGATGCCGCGGGAACAATCGCGCGCTTTCAAAGCTTGGGAGCCGAAATCAACACCATTGCGGCCGCCCTGAATATCATTATTGCCCAGCGCCTCGTGCGCAGGGTCTGTCCCCGTTGTTCCACGCAACGTCCCGCAACCAAAGAAGAGCGCGCACTGATTGAGTCCGCCCTCTCCTCCCTGCGCAAGGATGCCTCGTGCAAGATTCCCGATCCTCTGGTGATTCCAAAAGCGGGCCGGTGCGCCTTCTGCAATATGACGGGATACAAGGGAAGAGCGGGGCTGTATGAGACGCTGGAGGTTACCGACGAAATGGAGCGGTTTTTACTCACGAATCCCTCAACTTCCGCGCTCAAGGCGAAGGCGATCAAAGAAGGAATGGTAACGATGTTCCAAGACGGAATATGCAAAGTTGTGAAACAGATAACGACGCTTGAAGAGGTTGACAGGGTAACGGAGGAGTAGAGGGACGCAACAACAAAACCAGCTCGGAAGCTGGGGATAAAACAAATAGTACGCTACTACCGTTTAGGATATTTCCGAGGAGAGGTTCAGGCGAACCCGAACCATCCTGCAAGAAATACCCCGATATCCCCAGCTTCCGAGCTGGTTTCAAGAAAAAAGCATAGAGAAGATTTCCTATGCCTCTGGCGTCATTAATATCACACAACAAAATGTTTGTCAAGTCAGAGCATGACGGAACGGAGATAGAAGAGGTCTTTGAGGAGGGGCTCCGCCCCCGACAGTGGGGGGATTATGTCGGCCAAGAAAGCATCAAGCAGAACCTCTCTGTTATGATTGAGGCGGCAAAAAAACGCGCAGAGCCCATTGATCATGTGTTGTTTTACGGAAGCTCCGGACTCGGCAAGACCACGCTCGCGCATGTCATCGCCCACGAGCTTGGCTCTCATATCACTACATGCACCGGGCCGACTCTGGAGCGCGTTGGAGACCTCGCGGCGATCCTTACCAACCTGGAAGAGGGGGATGTGTTGTTTATTGACGAGTGTCACCGGCTCAAAAAGCCCATCATGGAAACGCTCTACTCGGCAATGGAGGACTTCTCCCTTCATCTCATCAGTGGAAAGGGGGCGCTCGCCCATACGATGGATCTTGATCTTCCGAAATTCTCTCTCATTGGCGCGACCACAAGCCCCGCCTCTCTCCCCTCGCCCATGCGCAACCGCTTTGGGGCGATTTTTCAGTTTCAGTTTTACCTCCAGCACGAGATGGAGCAGATCATCCGAAGATCCGCCTCTCTCATGGGGGTCTCTGTCACCCCCGAGGCGCTTTCGCTGATTGCCTCGCGCTCGCGGGCAACCCCGCGCGTCGCAAACCGCCTGTTGAGGCGGGCGCGGGATTTTGCAAGCATTGAGAACAACGGCCTCGTCTCCCCCGAAGTCGCCCTGCGCACATGCGACTCTCTCGGCATTGACCACCATGGCCTTGAGGCGGGAGACCGCGGACTCCTTGAGATTCTCATCACGAAGTTTCAGGGAGGACCCGTCGGATTGGAGACGCTGGCGGCCGCGCTCTCCGAAGAGTCCGAAACCATTCTTGACATATACGAGCCCTACCTGCTGCAACTCGGGTTTTTGGAGCGCACTCCGAGAGGAAGGATCGCGACGCATCGCGCCTACCACCATCTTGGCAAGTCCCGCGGCCTCGTATAATATCAAACTCACCACTATGTCGGGACACAGCCATTGGGCGGGAATCAAGCATAAAAAAGGACTTGCGGACGCAAAGCGGAGCAAGGTGTTTTCAAAGTTAGCCCAAGAACTGATATTCGCCTCGCGGGGAGGATCGGATCCCGCGGCAAACGTACGGCTCCGGACGATCATTGAAAAGGCAAAGTCCCTCAATATGCCCGCAGACAATATTGAGCGGGCGATCAAGAAGGGATCCGGAGAACTCAAAGGGAGAGTCATGGAAGAGATGATTATGGAGGCGTACGGACCCGGAGGAATCGCCATCATCATTGAGTGCATCACAGACAATAAAAATCGCACCGTCGGGGAGGTGCGCCAGATCATTTCCCGCCACGGAGGAAAGTGCATTGAGGAGGGCGGGGTGCGCTGGATGTTTCAACGAAGAGGAATCTTTGATGTGGACACGGGCCCCCAACAGGCCTCGCGGACAAAAGAAGAGTGGGAGCTCTCTGCAATTGAGGCGGGAGCCGTGGATATTCTTTGGACAGACGAGAATACGCTCGAGGTTCAAACAGAACCGGAATCCCTGGAAGAGATAAGGAAAAATCTGGAACGCCAGGGCGCCCTCGTCTCCCCGCCCTCTCTCGGGTGGGTGGCGAAGGAGTCGGTTACAATTTCCGACCGGCACCGCGCGGAAGCAGAAAAACTTTTTGAAGAACTCGACGACAACGACGCCGTGCAGGAAATCTACTCCAACGCCCAATGATCATTCTTGGACTTGACCCGGGCACCGCAATCACCGGATACGGAGTCATAAAAATCTCTTCCAGACGCACGGCGGAGTGCCTGGCATACGGGTGCATTCGCACCTCCAAAGACCTCTCCCAGCCAAAGCGGCTTGTCGCGCTGGAAAAAGGTGTACAGGATATTGTAAAACAATGGGCGCCGCGCGCCGCCGCCGTTGAACAACTCTACTTTTTTAAGAACCTAAAAACCGCCCTGCCCGTCTCGGAGGCAAGGGGGGTAATCTTGTGCGCGCTTGAAAAAATGAACATCCCTATCCGCGAGTTCACCCCTCTTCAGATCAAGATGGCAATCACGGGGTACGGAAGGGCGGAGAAGATCCAAGTGCAAAAGATGGTCCAGCGCGCCCTCCGCCTCCCCTCTCTTCCCAAGCCGGACGATGCCGCGGACGCTCTCGGCATCGCGATCGCCTGTTCTTACGCAATTTCCACAAACCTGCGGGGACCCGCCTGAATGACCATCCCCTTGCGGGGTACAATGCGTTGTTTGCCGTCCCGTTCAACGACTCCGTTGATCTTTATCCCCCCCTGCTCCAGAAGCCGACGGGCGTCCGATTTTGATGTTGCAAGACCCGTCATAACAAGAAGCTCTGCCAGAGGGACGGAGTCATTGCCGCGAACTTTTACGCGGGGAATGTCCGAAGGAAGCTCTTTTTTTGCAAATATTTTTTCAAACTCCCGTTCGGCGTCTGCCGCTTTTTTTGCTCCGTGATAGAGAGCGACAACTTTTTTTGCAAGGATGACCTTCAACTCTTTTGGATTGTTTGTCGGCCCTTTAAGAAAGCGTGCTGCGTCATCCAGTTCTTTGCTGGAAGCGCGCGCACACCACTCAAGATACGGAAGGATGAGCTCGTCTTTTACCGCCATGAGCTTGCCGAACATGTCGCGAGGAGCGTCGGAAAGATTGATGACGTTTCCGAGCGATTTTGACATTTTTCTCCCGTCGGGGCCAGGCAGGAGAGGGATCGTCAGCACGTATTTTTCCCGCTGTTGGTAGTCCTGCACGAGCTTTCTTCCGACCAACATATTAAACGTCTGGTCTACCCCCCCCACCTCAAGGTCTACATTGAGCGCGACCGAATCATACCCCTGCATAAGCGGGTAGAGAAACTCGTGCGCCCATACCTCCCCGCCGCGCTTCAGGCGCTCCTGAAACATATCCCGCTCCAAAAGACGGGAGACGGTTATGTGAGAGGCAAGCCGCAGAACATCCTGGAACTTCATCTTCCCAAGCCACTCGGCGTTCCCCCTAACCTCCGTTTTTTTCATATCCAGCACCATGCCCGCCTGCGCAATATATGTTGCCATGTTCGCGCGCACTTGGGCCAGCGTGAGGGGCTCCCTGGCCTTGTCTTTCCCCGACGGATCCCCGATTTGCGCGGTAAATGTTCCAAACAACAGCACGACCGTATGCCCAAGGTCTTGGAACTGTCGGAGTTTTCGCAGGACAATCGCGTGCCCGAGGTGGAGGTGGGGGGAGGTTGGGTCAACCCCCAGGTAGAGCCGGATCGGCCTCTTCTTCATGAGCGTCTCAAGTCCCTCTCTGCTTGGAAGAATCTCCGCAACATCCCGGGAAAGCGCCTCGATAATTCCGTTCTCATTTTTCATGGTGTCATTCTACAGAATATCCGCCCCCTCATCAAGTTGCGAACTAGTCGGAGGACAGACCTCCGACTTTATACTTTATTGCGAAAACATGGGACGGAGAGTACATTGGATGTATGAAAAAATATGCGATGCCGTGGGCGCGATTGCTGAATATCGCACTCGTGTGCGTGGGAGGGGTTCTCATTGCGGGAACGGGGGCGTTTGTATACTTTTCGCGGGACCTCCCCGTGCCGGAAAAATTCTCCGAAATGAACTACATCCAGCCGACGCGCATTTACGAGCGAACGGGCACGGTCGTGCTCTATGAAATCTACGGAAACCAACGCCGGCAGGTGGTTTCGCTTTCCGAGATCCCCCTCATTGCCCAACAGGCGGTCATTGCCACGGAAGACGCAAGGTTCTATGCCCATTTTGGCATTGACTGGCGGGGAGTTCTCCGGGCAATACTCGCAAACGTAAAAACGGGAGGGGCGACGCAGGGGGGCTCCACAATTTCGCAGCAACTTGTCAGAAACTCTCTGCTCACGCAGAAAAAAACCGTGAGCCGCAAGATTCAAGAAGCAATTCTGACCCTCCAGCTTGAGCGCACCTACTCAAAAAGCCAGATCCTCGGGTTTTATCTCAACCAGATTCCTTTCGGCCCGACCCTCTACGGAATCGCGGCGGCATCGCAGGAATATTTTGGGAAAGAGCCCAAAGATATGACGATCGCAGAATCCGCCCTTCTCGCCGCCCTCATCAAAGCCCCGGGATACTACTATCCTTTTGGGACGCACCGACAGGAGCTCATGGCACGCAAGGATTATGTGCTCTCGCGGATGGAAAAGGTGGGATACATTTCCAGCGAGCAAAAGGAAGAGGCGCAGAAAGAACTCATCGCCCTCCAGAAACCTCTCCGCAGTATGCGCGCTCCCCATTTTGTATTGGGGATTATGGACTACCTGTATGACACGTACGGGGAAAAGTTTTTGCAGGAAAACGGCCTTCGCGTCATTACAACGCTTGATTGGACGCTTCAGACGTTCGCGGAAGAGGCCGTGCGAAACAATGCCGAGCGCAACGAGTCCCTCGGCGCGTACAACGAGGCGCTCGTTGCCATAGACCCGTCCACCGGAGAGATTTTGGCCATGGTCGGCTCAAAGGATTGGGACGGATCTCCATATCCCGACGGATGCGTTTCCGGAAAGAACTGCCTCTTTGACCCGAAGCTCAATGTCGCCACCTACGGAATAGGAAGGCAGCCGGGATCCGCCTTCAAGCCCTTCGCCTACGCAACCGCGTTCAAGAAGGGGTATGACGACACAACGATCGTCGTAGACGAGGAGACGAATTTTGGAGTATGGGGAGATGCGGAATACATACCAAAAAACTACGATGGGACGTTCCGGGGTCCCGTTACTTTGCGGCAGGCCCTCGCCCAGTCTCTTAATATTCCATCGATTAAGGTTTTGCTTGATTTTGCCGGAATCCAAGACAGTGTTCAGACGGCGACGGACATGGGAATCTCCGCTCTTTCGAGCGACCTCTCGCGCTACGGCCCCTCGCTGGTGCTGGGAGGGGGAGAGGTGCGCCTGCAGGACATCGTGTCGGCATACGGGGTATTTGCCTCGCGCGGGGTTCGGGTTCCTCCGTTTTCCATTCTTGCGATCAAAGACAGCTCGCAGAGAGTTGTGGAAGAAAACCGCCCCACCCCCCTTACCGTGCTGGAGCCCCGGGTAACCGACATCATCACGAGCATTCTTTCTGACAACGAGGCGAGGACTCCGGTATTTGGAGCGAGGTCTCCTCTCTTTTTTGATTCCCATCAGGTGGCCGTGAAGACGGGGACAAC
>CAZYKY010000005.1:7791-10900 GCA_964648405.1 uncultured Candidatus Saccharibacteria bacterium | reverse complement strand
GAGATTCAAAATGATTTATCTTCTCTTGAGAAGGGTTGGGATAGTCAAAGAGTAAGCCGTATTTCGGTAGATAACATTATGGGGGTTAAAATTATTTTTGCGACCAAGGAAGAAGCGAAGACAAAACCAGGCTGGCCAGTGTTTAGCATAGTAAAAGTTCCGCTATCAAAAGAAATTGCTTTGGAGTATCGTATCCACGCGGTTCCTGATAAAAGCGAGCAGTGCCTGGAAACATTCTCCGAGTTTTCTGATTCGGTGAGATTCAAATAATCTATTATGAAGCGCTGGGCAATTCTCCCGAGCGTATTGAGCGGCGTTCTCGTTGTTGCCGTTTTGTTTTTGTTTGTTCCAAAAATGCGCGCCGAAGAAATAAAATTTGACCCTCCTCAACTTTCAAAATTTGAGAACGAACAAATCATTGGGGTTACCCAAAGTGCATTGGGGAAATATGGGTTTGTAAATTTAATGGTATTGCAACCGCAAGAGCAGGCGGCGATATTTTTGTCCCGCAATTCATTACAAATACCGTATCTTCAGTTTTTTCCGAAACTTCTTTTGAGAACAACCGCGGACGCCTTATTCATGTTGCTTAAGCACGGAGCAGATTTGCCGGCGAAGGCATTGTCGTTGCTTGCCGATTCTATAGAAAAGGCGTCGGTGGACGAGTCAATGGAATATATTCAGCAGGTGTTGTCTCAAACCGACATAAAAATATCAAGCGGAAACCTTCTCCTTCCGTACAAGGCGTATAACGGCAAAGAAACAATCGCCAATTTTCAATATCTCGCCACATTCCAAAAATTAAACAAAAACGAAAGTATCATTGCCGTTGATATTTATTCCGCAAAACAGATTGTTTTTCCTCTTGCGCAAGGTGGCTTTGGTATGGGAGTGGTGGTGGAACAGGGGAGCGACGGGAGGATAATCACCGCGGTGGATCCGTTTATTCTCCGGGCGAAGTTCCATGTATACAGGGTCGCGCTCGGGTGGGCGGTTGATGGAAGCAAAGGGCTCAATGTTGCCGTGGAGTTTACCCCAGATGTTCCGCATATTGATGTTCCGGAGGAGGAGGGGTTCTTCTCCAAAACATTCAAGAAGGTGGAAACCGCGGTCAATATTGTTGAAAAAGCGATTGATATCGCAAAACGCATCGGAGGGGCGATAGTGTCAGGATTTTCCATGAGCATTGACGAGGCAAAGGTTCTGCTGAGAAAGATCGCCGACCTGATAGGGGATATCATAGATCTTGGAGCGAGCGGGACGGTGGCTAATGCCGGGGAATTTGCCGTCCCTTCTTTGATGCAAGAGGAGGCGCCAAAACCAGTAACACAACAGCCCGTCCAACAGCCTGTCCAACAGCCTGTCCAACAGCCGGTGCAACACTACGTCGTTATTGACCGGCCACTGGAAGAGCCGGACGCTTTTGCGTCCGTATCTGCAGGAACTGCAGGAAAACCGCAGGAGTCCTCGCCCGTTCCATGGTGCAAGATTTCAGCGCAGGAGGAGCCAAAGCACTCATCCCTCATGTTCAACGAGATTGCGTGGATGGGAGGTGCAACATCGGCAAGCGACGAGTGGATTGAGCTCAAAAATATGTCACAGGAGCTGATCTCGCTGGATGGGTGGCAGATGCTCAACCAAAAGCAAACGATTGCGGAGCGTTTTTCAAAAGAAATGAGCGCGGGCGCAAGAGCCCTTCTGCTGCTTGAGCGCACCAATGACGAATCCGTGCCTGTCGTTGTGGCCGATATGATATATCAGGGAGCCATGGCGAACTCAAACGAGGCGGTCTATCTGTTTGACGCCAACTGCGCGCTTCAGGATGTTGCGCGGGCAAATCCCGAATGGCTTGCGGGAGATGCGGCGGGCCGCAGAACAATGGAGCGCGACCGAAACTGGAACTGGCACACCTATCAGGGAGAGGGTGCGGGCGGGATACTCGGAACGCCGAGGGCCGAAAACAGCGCAGGCGCGAATACGAATGTAAATGCGAGCGCACCTGTAAACTCGGGGTCCCCGACTCCGCCCGCGCCCGCTCCCGTTGTATATCTGCCCCTGTTAATTTCGGAGGTGCAGGTTGCGGGGCAGACGGCAAAAGACGAATTTATTGAACTCTACAATCCGAACTCGGTCGCGGTGAACATTGGCAACTGGGTGCTGAAAAAGAAGACATCGGGAGGAACAGAGTCAACCCTCGTGAGCTCAAACGAAATGTCGGGAGTCATTTCTCCTCTCGGGTATTTCTTGATTGTTCCTCAAAAGAATAGCGACGGAACGGCAAATTATACGGGAGGCGCCTCGCCAGACCTGTATTATTCGGGCAAAACATACTCCATTGCCCAGAACAATACCGCACTGCTCTATGATCCGAATGGGACGCTTACAGATAAAGTGGGATGGGGAAGCGCGCAGGATTACGAAACCGCCCAGGCGGCAAATCCTTCAAGCGGGAAGGCGATAGGAAGAAAATGGGCGCAGGGGGCGTTTCAGGATTCGGGTGATAACAGCCAAGATTTTGAGGAGAAAACTCCCACTCCCCGTGCCCTCAATCAGGAGCCACCGCCTCCGCCCGTTCCGCCTGCCGAACCACCACCTCCGGCGGAGCCCCCGCCTCCACCCCCGTCGCCGCCAGTAGAACCGCCTCCGCCGCCAGACCCGCCTGACGGCGAGGCAGACCTGTCTGACGGCGAGGCAGACGATCCTCCGCCACCACCGGATACTTCCGACAATACAAATCCAACAATTTCAGTATCCGCGCTTGCTGCCCAACAAAGCGCGTCTTTGTTTTCTCTCTCATGGAGCGCGTCTGACCCGGAACCTGTTCCTCCCGACGAGGCGTCTCCAAGCGGAGTGGAAAACATTGTCGTCTCCTATTCCGTTTCTCCGGGCGGCCAAGGAGCAATGCTTGAATACAAGGACTCTGCAGACGCATGGCAGAAGTGGAGCGCGGGAGAAAACAACTCGCTTTCGCTTTTGCCTGCGCAGGCGTCCCTTTATTTGCGAGGGAGAGATGGACAGACATACGCATTTTCCCTCAAAGCGAAAGATGTTGCACACAACGAAAGCTCCGCGGCAACCGCGTCAACGCAGACGGTGTTCTCAAAAATCG
>CAZYKY010000005.1:0-7691 GCA_964648405.1 uncultured Candidatus Saccharibacteria bacterium | reverse complement strand
CACAACGAAAGCTCCGCGGCAACCGCGTCAACGCAGACGGTGTTCTCAAAAATCGTGGTTATCAACGAGATTGCGTGGGGAGGAACCAAGGCAGATCCATCAGACGAATGGATAGAACTCTACAATCCGGGGCAGGCATCCGTTGACCTCGCGGGATGGCGATTGCAATCGTCCGACTCATTTGGGCCTGATATTAAACTTTCCGGATCCATTGCGGGCCAGGGATATTTTTTCATTGAGCGGACAAACGACGACCCAACAAACGTGACCGCCGACATCACGGCCTTTTTTGGCAATGGCATTTCAAATAGCGCGTGCGAAGTGTTGATTCTTCGCGACTCAACCGGAAACAGCGTTGACGAGACCGCGTGCAGCGAGAACGGCTCATGGCCGGCCGGGCAGGGGAGCCCATACTATATTTCCATGGAGCGGATAAGCGCGGAGGGTCCGGGCGGGAGCGCCGCAAACTGGGCTGGCAATAATCTTTTGAAAATCAACGGAAGAGACGCCGAAAACGCGTACATCAACGGCACTCCGAAACAGAAAAACAGCGTTTCGGTTTCAGAAACCGAAATCACCGATCTGCGCTTCGGGGACACAAACTATAACTTTCCGCAGGTTACGCTGACGCTCAAAGGGAGTCCGTATTATACCAATCTTGCGTCTCTTCAGATTCCCGCAGGAAAAATCCTCGCAATAGAACCCGGTGTCGTTTTGAAGCTCAAAGGCGGGTATACAAAGTTTATCGTGAATGGCACGCTCAAGGCGCAAGGCACGCAGCCAGCTCCCATTTCTTTTGAGGCGTATCTTCCCGCGAGCGCAAATGCTCCCGTGTGGTGCGGATTGGAGTTCACTTCCACAAGTTCCGGCTCTCATCTGGAATATGTCACGCTCAAAGACGCCGCAAGCGGAGCTACAGGATGCGGTTCCGGAAGCCCGAATTTTGTCATGCGCGTCAGCGACAGCGCTCTCGTTATGGAACATTCGCAGGTGGTTGGAGGCAACAGCTATCGCAAACTATTGCTGGAGAATTCGTCTGCGGTGTTGGACGACCTGACGCTTTTCCAAAGCTTGTCTGCAAACAATCTTGCAACCTATCAGACCATTGGGATTGAAATAAAAAGCGGAAGCCCAACCGTCAAAAACTCTTCAATATCCGGAATGTACACGGGAATTTTCGCGACTTCGGGCACGCAAGGAGCAAGCACGCCGACCATTATGGCGAACACGCTCAATAACAATACCTATCCGATAAAACTCTCAAACTCGTTCGGAACGCTCACGGGCAACAGCGCGGCAGACAACATATATAATGGCATTTGGTTTGACGCCGTCCTTTCCGCGGGAACGGTTACGATGGCTGCCGACGGAATTCCGTATATTTTGAGCTCTCTGACCGTGAACAGCGGAGCATCGTTTGGATTTGGGGCGGGAAGCGTGGTGAAGTTCGCGACGGGCGGCGGACTTATCACTGTGAATGGTTCTTTCAATGCCACGGGCACTCCATCAAACCCCATTGTGTTTACCTCGCTAGGCGATAACAGCGTTGGGGGCACCACCTATGGGGTGGGAGCCGCAAACGTGTGGGCGCGCCTGTTATTTAACTCCGGAAGCGCGGGAACATTTTCACATACGACCATCAAAAACGGCGGAGCAAATCTCAGCGACTATTTTGGCGCGCTGTATGTGAACGGCGGGGGGACGGTGTCGCTTGACCACGCCACAATCCGAAACAGCACGAAGTCGGGCGTCTATTCTTTTGGAGGAAGCGTCACGGGATCCGGCGTAACATTCACGGGTAATCAGTACTCTCTCTTTACGCGGACGGGGAGTTGTCCCGTGCTCACGGACTCCATGTTTAGTGATACAACTCTCAACCATCCCTACGCCATTCAGTGTTCGTACTGATTGGTTGAGTTTTGACGGGCATCTGGTATAGTGGAGCACTGGATTATGGAGAGGGATTTTGTCATCAAACTTGCTTTTGGCGTGCACCGGCTGGCAAAAACCGTCGGGGACGGGGCGCTCGCGCAAGGGATCACGCGCTCCGCAAACTCCATACTCGCCAATACCATTCTGCTCTCCGAGGGCGCGGCCGGCGGGGGCAGCAGAAGGTCGCTCGCGCTTAAAACCGTTGACGAGATCGGAACGCTTGAACAGCTCCTCTGGACCTGCCGCGCAAAAAACGGGGTCGCCGAGGAGGTGTTCGGGATTTTGTTTCGGGAGTATGGCAAGATAAAAACATTCTGTTCTGGCATATTGGCGGAACCCGTGGAGCGGGAAGAAAAACAAAAAGCTCAACAACCCTCCCGCCAGATTTCGTCGGCGCGTTCGCTTTCTTTTCGGCAGAACAAGATTGTTGAGATTTTGCAGACAAAAGAAAAGGCGCAGGTCTGGGAACTGCAAAAGATTCTTCCCGAGGTGACCAAGCGCACCCTTCGGAGGGATCTGGACGACCTCCTTGGCCGCAAGCTCATTGAGAGGCAGGGGGAGTGGAACGCGGTCTTTTATCGGCTCAAACGCTAGGGCTGTGGATAACTTGGGGAGAACAATGGGACAAGTAGGACATTTAGAGAACAAACAAATTGTCCTATCATAGAATCTCTTGTGTCCTATCTCTATGGCATTTTCAAAAGAAGAATTCATATCTCTCTACGACGCGTATCTTGAGCCGATCTTTCGGTTTGTCGCGCTCAAGGTCGGCTCGCGGGAGGTTGCCCAAGACCTGACCTCGGAGGTATTCCTTCGGTTTTTGCGTTCGGGGAACGATTCCATTCAAAACCCCCGCGCCTTTCTCTACCAAATCGCCCGCAATGTTGTTGCCGACCACTACCGGGCGCATGAAAAAAAAGGAACCCTCCCGCTCTCCGAATATGTCGAGGCGATGGAAGGAGATCCGGGAGATATGGATGTTGCCGCGCTCAACATTGAGATGGACAGGGTTAGGACAGCCCTCTCCTCTCTGTCCGAGGGGTACCGTGAGGTCATAACATGGAGATATGTTGACGAACTCTCCCTATCGGAGATTGCGGCACTTTTGGGCAAAACGGAGCAGAGCGTCCGCGTTACCCTTCACAGGGCGCTCAAGGCGCTCAAGCGGGAGATGGAGGGGGGTGTGTAACAAAACGCTCCGTTTTACGACATCACTGGTATGGAGGATACGGCCCTCATATCCAAGATTCAAACGCTCAAGAATATAAAGCCCAACCGCGCGTGGGCCGTTTTGGCGCGCCAGAGAATTGTTGAGGAGGCGTTTGGCAGGGAGGAGAGGGCGTTTCCCGTGTTTCGTTTTTGGGAGAGGCCGGCCCTTGTTTTTTCGCTCTTGAGCGTGATTGTCGGTGGTGGTATTATAGCCGAGGTCTCAAAGACGAGTTTGCCGGGCGATGCGCTGTATGTGCTCAAGGCGAAAGCGGAGCAGGCCCGGTTGAGTTTTTATTCGGACGCCACGAAGTCGTTCGCCCAGCTCGCCATCGCCCAAAAGCGTCTTGACGAGCTCAAAGAGGTTGCCGTTTCAAAGAACACGGAGAACCTTTCTTCGGCGCTGAAGGAGTTTGACAGCAACGTAGAGAACGCCTCCCGCCGGTTGGCAGAGCTCATTTTGAAAGACCCCTCAAAAACGCAGGAGGTAGGCAAGGAGCTCGCCCTGCTCATCAGGCAGAAAAACGAGGTGGAGAAGATTCTCGGAAGCAGGATAGGACAGGACGAATCGGAACTAGACATACTTACCAAGGCGTTGGTTGAAAACGAGATTGCGACGCTCAATAAGGCGACGCTCACCGAGACGCAGAGCGTGATGTTTGAAAGGGCAAAAGACGAATACGCGAACGGGAGGTACCAAGAGTCCTTTGAGCTGATCTGGACCCTCTCTAGCCATCCAAAGTGAAGTATGACCAAAGAAAAACAACGAAAGGTCGAGGCCTGTTTGTAATCACTTAAACACCAAAAAACAAAATGAGTTTATTCGTAAGAAAAGCGCTTGTAGTCGGCGTTTTGGTGTTTGCGGTAGCGGCAGTCGCCGCGCCTGTTCAGGCAGTCACCATTGACGAACTGATGGCGCAGATTGCGGCATTGCAAGCCCAGCTTGTCCAATTGCAAGGAGCATCCCAGACAACCACCCCTGCAACAACCACGGCAGTATCGGGAGTTCCCGCGGGATTCACGTTCGCAAAGAACTTGGCCCAGGGAGCGACCGGTGAGGACGTGAAGAACTTGCAGAAAACATTGAACGGCGATTCCGCAACGCAGGTCGCCGCGTCCGGAGCGGGATCTCCCGGAAACGAAACCAGCTACTTTGGTCCCGCGACCAAGGCGGCCGTGGTGAAGTTTCAGGAGAAGTATGCGTCAAGCGTGTTGACGCCCGTCGGTTTGACGAATGGGACCGGATTTGTGGGAGCGAGCACGAGAGCAAAGCTGAACGCGATGCTCGCCGGCTCGACAACCACAACCACAACCCCGACAACGACAACCCCGACGACAACGACTCCGACAACCACGACTCCGGCTCCCGTAACGACAACCCCGGTGGCGGGACAGTTTACGGTCGCAACGGCGGCCGACACCCCCGCGACGGGAACGATCGTTCAGGGACAGAGCGTAGCCAATTTGGCGAAGTTTACGTTTGCCAACGGAACGGCGAATGCCGTGAAGGTGACGACCGTAAAGCTGACCCGCCTTGGCGTTTCCGCAGATGCCACGCTCACAAACACCTATCTGTACAACGGGGCGTCCCGCTTGACAGATGCGGCGTCTGTGTCGTCGGGCGTAGTAAACTTCAACAATTCAGCCGGAATCTTTTCGGTTCCCGCCAACTCAACCACGACCATCACGGTCTTGTCTGACATTGCGGGATCCACCTCCGGCCAGACGGTTGGAGCAGGCATTGCGAGCGCGGCCGCGGTGGTAACCGACGGCGCGACCGTTTCGGGAACATTTCCCGCGAACGGAAACGTGATGAGCGTTGCAACGGCAACTCTCGGAACCGTCGCGTTTGCCGCCAGTACGACCCCAACCGCAAACACGTCGCTTGACCCGCAGAACGACTTCACCATGTGGCAGAATTCTGTGAGCGTCGGCACGAGAGCGGTCAGCTTGAACCGCATGGCCTTCCGGCACATCGGAAGCATCAGCTACGCGGACCTCAAGAACTTCCGCCTCATCGTAGACGGAGTGCAGGTTGGCTCCGCGGTAGACGCGCTTGACGCCAACGGGTACGTCACCTTTGACCTCTCGGCCTCTCCCAAGAAGCTCGAGACGGGCAACAGAGTGATTGCCTTGAGAGGGGACATTGTGGGAGGTTCTTCAAGAACGCTCACCATTTCGGTGCGCGTCGCGGCTGACGCGAGCTTTGTTGACAGCCAGTACGGGGTCAACCTCTTGCCCACCGTGACGAGCGGAAGCTTCCCCGTGAGCGCCGGTCAGCAGACCGTCTCTTCGGGAACCGTGACTATCACCAAGAAGGCGAACTCGCCCTCGGGCAACGTGGTCAACGGCGCCTCGGCGCAGACCTTGGCGACATTTGAAGTGAAGGCGGCAGGAGAACCGGTGAAAATCGAGTCCCTCCGCGTCTCCTTCCTTGCGACCGACGGCACGAACGCTACAACCGATGTTGACTCCCTGCGCAACGGCCAGTTGTACTGGAACGGAGTGCAGGTTGGCAGCACGGCCGACATCAACGAAGACAGCCACACAACCACGTACACCACGTATAGTTTGGGCTCTTCAATGATTGTGACGCCCGGAACGCCCGGGACGCTGGAGGTCAAAGCAGACGTCTTTGACAGCGACGGAACGAACAATCTGGACGCGAACGACACGATTCAGATCGTCATTGAGGGAGAAGATCTCAACAATGCGTTTGGACAGGTGTCCGGAGCGACCATTGATGTCCCCGCGACCGATCAGACGGGCAACTCCCTGACCATCAGCACCGGAGGATTGACGCTGTCTAAATACACCGCCTACCCGAACACCACGTTCGTGGCGCCCCAGACCAAGGCAAAGATCGCTCACTTCACCCTTTCCGCCAACACGACGGAGACCGTGAACCTGAACACGATCAGCATTGATCTTGACGGCAAGGCGGATGCGTTTGACGCGTCCGACGACCTGGCAAACCTGTACGTCACCTACGGAGAAAAAACCACGACCGTCAAATCGACCGTCGCGGACACCTCCAACAGCTGGTCCATTGACTACGCGATGACTCCCGGCAAGACCATTGACCTGGTCGTGTACGCGGACATTGCGTCTTCTTCGACCAACGGCGACGCCACCGCAGATACCATCAGAGCGGACGTGACCATCACGGGAACTTCCGCGGTTTCGGGAGCTGCGGCTAACGCGACAGAACAGCAGGGGCAGACCATTACCAGCGGATCGGGTAGCTTTACCGCCGCGGTTGATGGAGGCACGCCTCTGACATATGTCGTCTCCGGCAGCACCGCAACAGACATTGCGGCGGGAGCGCCAAAGACGATTACTGCGGCGACATTCAAGTTTACCGCGGTGAACGACGCCTTCTCAATCAACGAAGTGAAGGTGAAGGTCGGATCCGACGTGTCTGGAGCATTGCTCAACGCAGTGTTGAAAGACGGCTCCACCGTCCTTGGAACCAAGCCATTTGACTTGGCAACCCAAACAACGGCGCACTTTACGGGCTTGAACGTTGCGGTCCCCGCCAATACCACCAAGGTGTTGACCGTGGAACTTCAGCTCAGCCAGCCCTCTGCCGACAACAGCACGACCAACAAGGACGTGAAAATCACGCTTGATTGGGTGAAGTATGCCAACAGCCAGGGATCGGTAACCTCCGACGACTCCCCGGGAGCCGGAGACACGGAACCCGCCGGCAACAGCATTTATGTGTTGCAGTCGGTTCCCACCGTTACCAAGGTTGCGCTTGACAGCGCGACAGCTCGAACGCTTCTGAACGGAAACGAGACCGAATTGTACAAGTTTACGGTTGCGGCCGATGCCAAGGGATCCATCGCGATCAAGCAGTTGAATCTGCAGCTCGCATGGAGCGACTTGGGAACGGACGACTCTCTGGAACTTGAGTCGGTCAAGATATTCCGCGATGGCGTTGATTACACGGATTCCGTGGTAATCACCGACCAGGCGGGAACTTCCGTTGAGAGCACAAGCGGTGTTACCGAGGGAAGCACGGACCTCAGGGTTAATTTCACAACCGAGGACGTGATTGGAGCAAGCCAGTCCCGCACGTACGTGATCAAGGCGACCCCGCAAGGATTCAAAGCTGCGGCGCCTTCCGAGACAACGCTTGACTCGGTGAGCGTATACCTGGAGGGAGACAGCTCGGCGAACACCAGCCTGTATCTCACCCAGGCGAGCTCGAACCGCGTGGCGCTTGGCGCAACGGCAAACGCGGCGTACTCTGCAGGAACCGCGAACAACTTCATTTGGTCTGACCTTTCGTCTTTGGCCCACTCGAGCAGTGCAGGTGCAACTGCCGGAGGGGACTGGACGAACGGATACCTCGTGAAGAGCTTGAACCTCGCGGGAGAGACCTGGAGCAGATAGTTCCGAACGCATCCGCGCCTCTTTCCTTGTGAGATGCGCGGGGAAACAGAAAACCGCCCCTCTGCGCCAACCGGCGCACGGGCGGTTTTCTGTTTCCCTCAGGGGAGGGTGCGGAGGAAGGCGTCCGCTTCTTGCCGAATGGCAGGGTCAAG
>CAZYKY010000004.1:3695-11788 GCA_964648405.1 uncultured Candidatus Saccharibacteria bacterium | reverse complement strand
ACACGGTTATGAAGACGATTTTAATCGTCGAAGACGAAGAACTCTTGGCTGGCATGTACCAGGAGAAATTCCAAGAGGAGGGTTTTGGCGTCGTATCCGTAAAAACGGTCAAAGAGGCAAGGTCTGCCATGGCGGAAAAGAAGCCGGATATCATCCTTCTTGATATTCTCCTGCACGACGAAAACGGGCTTGACCTTCTGAAAGGAACGGACGTGGCGCGTGAAGTTCCCGTAGTCGTATTTTCCAATTTTGACGATACGGAAACCGTCAAAGTTGCCAAAGAACTCGGGGCAAAAGAGTATCTCATCAAAACGGACTACACGCCGAGCGAAATCATGGAAAAATTGAGGGCATACGCCTCTTGACCGACACTTTTCGTTTTAAGAAGTTGTGATATACTGCGTGATGGCAGTTTTTTGTTTACCCCTATGAAACGCATGTTTACGGATGAAGTAATCGGCAGACAAGGAGAAACGGTGGAACTTGCCGGGTGGGTCGCAAATCGGAGGGACCACGGGAAGCTCGTCTTTATTGACCTTCGCGATTGGCGGGGGACGGTTCAGGTGGTGTTTACTCCCCAAAACAAAGAGGCGTACGCGGCGGCGCAGGAATTGCGGCCCGAATGGGTCGTCGCGCTCAAAGGAACGGTTCAGACGAGGCCGGCGGCCATGGTAAATGATCGTGTTGCCACCGGGGGCGTGGAAATTGCCGCCCAAGAGCTCGCGGTGCTTTCCAAGGCGAAAACCGTGCCTTTTCCCATTGATACCGCGGGGTACGAACTCTCGGAAGAAAAACGCCTCCAGTACCGCTATCTCGACCTGCGAAGGCCGCGCATGAAACGCAACCTTGTTATGCGAAGCCGCGTCATTCACTTCATGCGGGAGTTTCTTTTGGGCAGGGGATTCGTGGAAATTGAGACGCCCATGTTGACAAAATCAACTCCCGAGGGGGCAAGGGACTTTGTGGTTCCTTCGCGCCTTCATCCGGGAAAATTTTACGCGCTTCCCCAAAGCCCCCAGCAATATAAACAGCTTTTGCAGGTTGCCGGGTTTGAGCGGTATTTTCAGATTGTGCGGTGTTTTCGCGACGAAGATCCCCGCGCAGACCGCCATCCGGAGTTTACCCAACTGGACATAGAAATGTCGTTTGTCGAGCGGGAAGATATCTTGTCACTCATTGAGGAGTTATACATTTCGTTGGTCAAAGAGCTGTTTCCAGAAAAGCACATTCAACAAACGCCTTTTCCGCGCCTCTCCTATCGAGAGGTTATGGAAACATATCAGTCGGACAAACCCGACATAAGAACAGACAAAGAAGATGCCAACGAACTTGCGTTTGCATTCGTGGTGGACTTTCCAACATTTGAATGGAAAGAATCGGAGAAGCGGTGGGACGCGGTGCACCATCCTTTCACGCGTCCGCAGACAGACGACATAGAGGCGCTCAAGAAGAATCCCGGAACCATTCCTTCGTACCAGTACGACTTTGTGCTGAACGGATACGAAATTGGAGGGGGGAGTTTACGCATCACCAACCCTGCCCTGCAGGAGGCCGTCTTTGAGATCATGGGACACAGCAAAGAGCATATCAAAGAGCAGTTTGGGCATCTTTTGGAGGCGTTTGAATATGGCGTGCCTCCGCATGGAGGCATCGCCCCGGGAGTGGACAGGTTTTTGGAAGTTGTGCTGGGGGAGCCCAGTATTCGCGAGGTGATCGCTTTTCCAAAAACGGGAGACAACCGCGATCCGATGATGGACGGCCCAAGCGCGCTTTTGCAAGAGCAAGCCAAAGAACTCCACATTCATATTGACCAGCCGAAAAAGAGCGGATGAACAGCGCGAACCTCCGGGCATTTTTTATCGCTTTTGTCGCAAGCATGCCTTTCTGGTGGGGGATGGATGTGTTTGCCGATTCAACGCGGTCGTTTTTTGAGTGGCGCGCCCTGGCCTCAACCCCCTCCCTGCTTTTGGCGCAGGCGGCCGGGGACGAGCTCGCGGATGAGGTGCGCGCGCAAAGGCCAATCCGAAAACCAAGCAGCGCTTCTTTTGCGACCCCGGCGCGGGGAGCTTTTGCAATTTTTTTGAGCAACGAGGGGCGACAGAAAATATTGTTTGAGCGGGAGAGTACGCAGGCGTTTCCCATTGCCAGCTTAACAAAACTCATGACGGCGTTTGTGGTGCTGGAGCGCTACCCCCTTGAACAATCCGTGCGCGAGGGAGCGTCAGGGGATGTCTTTAGTGTCAGGGATTTGCTCTACCCCATGCTCATTGAGTCCAGCAACGAAGCCGCAACCGCCCTTGCGAATATGGCCGGTTCCGGAGCGTTTGTCGCACTTATGAACGAGGAGGCAAGAAATATCGGCATGACAGAGACGCGCTTCGTGAATCCCACCGGGCTCGACGGAGAATCGTCTTTTGCTCTTTACAACCGCGCGAGCGCGCGGGACATTGCACTGTTGATTCAAACGCTTCTGCAAAAGTATCCGCAGATTTTTGACATTCTCTCCCTGAAAGAATTTAATTTATACCGGGCGGACGGAACATTCCACCACACGCTCCGCAACACCAACGAACTCTTGGAATATGCCGAGTGGCCGACAAACATTGTCGGAGGAAAAACCGGATTTACCCTGCAGGCGAAAGGGTGCCTTGCGCTTGTCATAAGGAGTCCGAAAGACAAGGGGTATCTTGTCACGGTTGTATTGGGATCGGACGACAGGTTCGAAGAAACAAAACGCATGATTGACTGGGCGTTGTATTCACATTGGTGGTAAGACATGCTCACGCTGTTTACCTTCAGCTTCATAAAAATATCGGTGCTGGGATCCGCGGGGTTTCTCGCGGCGTTTCTGGTAACACCCTTGCTCATACGGTTTTTGCACAGGCACCAGCTCTGGCGCAAAGAGGTGCGCTCCAAAGCGCTTGGCGGGGGAGAGGTTCCGTTTTTCAAACGGTTCCACGGCGACGGCGAAATGCATACGCCGCGTTTTGGAGGTGTTCTTGTATGGCTCACACCCCTTGCTCTCGCGCTGGTATTTGCGCTGGTGGCTCGTCTGCCATTTTGGTGGGCGCAGAGCATGAACTTTTTGAGCCGCCAGCAGACGTGGCTTCCCTTGGGAATCCTATTTTTTGCTTCTGCAGTCGGTTTTTTGGACGACCTCATCCAGGTGGTGGTAAAACCCTCAAGGGGGTTGTGGAGGGTGCTGTGGGGCAACGGGGAGCACATTGCGGGAGGGCTTCCCTTGAGACAACGCCTTTTGTTTATGGCGTTTATCGCAAGCGTGGGGGCGTGGTGGTTTTATACAAAACTCAACTGGACGCTTTTTCATGTTCCGGGAGTCGGGACATTTGATATCGGCTGGTGGCTCGTTCCGCTCTTTATTTTTGTGATGCTTGCGACATACAGCGGAGGGGTTATTGACGGGCTGGACGGGCTCGCAGGGGGAACGTTTGCCTCCATATTTGCGGCGTACGGGCTCATTGCGTTTTCGCGGGGGCAGGTAAACCTCGCGGGGTTTTGTTTTGTCGTTGTCGGCGCTCTGCTCGCGTTTCTTTGGTTTAACATTCCTCCCGCAAAGTTCTACATGGGAGAGACGGGCATGATGGGGCTGACGGCGACGCTCACCACGGTTGCGTTTCTTACGGACTCCGTACTTGTTCTCCCGGTGATAGGATTCTTGCTTGTGCTGGAATCGGGCTCCGTGATTCTTCAGGTGTTTTCAAAGCGATTTTTCGGGCGCAAAGTGTTTCTTGCCGCCCCGATTCACCATCACTTTGAGGCCAAGGGCTGGCCCCACTACCAAGTAACCATGCGGTTCTGGATTATTGGCATCGTCTCCGCCATCGTGGGGGTTGCTTTGCGTTTACTCGGGTAGTAAACTGCAGGCAGTACTATGCAGGGAAAGGAGGTGATTGCCATGACGGCAGAAATCCGTCTGATGGAGGCTCGTCTCTTTGGGGGAGTTGACTTGCTCAACCCTCCGACAGTAGTGACGGGTGTGGAAATACCTGTCATAATCCGGGACATAGCAGGAAAAACCGTGCAGGTTGCCTGTACGGTTAGCAGGGTCTCTCCCAGATTGACCAATAAGATCGAGATTTGTGGGACTCTTCGGTTCCCCGATGGGGAAGAAAAAAAGTTCCACGGGACATTGGATGTCTCCGCCACCATGGTGGTGGAGTACTAGGGGGGGGCGCTCCACGCCTCCTTTTTTCTTGAGAAGGGGTGTGGTAGGATTTGGGCATGAAATTGGAGGAATGTGAGGGCAAAAAAGTGTATGGCAAAGCGTGAATATCCCGATCCCGTTCTTCTGGGGCTTGCCAGCGCGCTGGTGATGTTTGGCCTGCTGGTGCTGGCGAGCGTTTCGGCGTCTTTTTCCATGCAGAGATTTGGAACGCCATTTTACTACTTTGTCCATCAGATTGAGTACGGCCTCTTGCCCGGACTTCTCGGGGCGTTCTTTCTGTTTCGTCTTCCGGCTGAACGCCTGCGCGCTTGGAGCTTTGTTTTGCTTGCCGGAACCGTTCTGCTTTTGCTTGCCGTATTTATACCCGGCATCGGAACAAAATTCGGAGGGGCCCATCGCTGGGTCTCGCTCGGGTCGTTTTCGTTTCAACCCTCCGAGTTTTTAAAATTGACGCTGGTTCTGTATCTTGCCGCGTGGCTCTCTTCGCGTCCCCGGACACGCACGGAGCCCCTGCAAAAAACATTTGTTCCGTTTCTCTGCGTAATGGCCGCGCTCGGATCGCTCTTACTGCTTCAACCCGACCTTGGAACCTTCGGCATTGTTGCGCTTGGCGCGCTTGTCGTCTATTTTGTCGCGAATACCCCCTCGTGGCACACGCTTTTACTCGTGGCGCTTGGCGCCGCAGGACTGTTTTTACTCATCTTCATAGCTCCGTACCGCATGAGCAGATTGGCGGTGTTTTTGGACCCGGCGCTGGACCCCCTTGGCAAAGGGTTTCAGGCAAAGCAGGCGCTCATATCAATCGGATCGGGCGGAGTGGCGGGGGTTGGGGCGGGCATGAGCATGCAAAAATTCGGCACCCTGCCAGAGCCCATCTCCGACTCCATATTTGCAATATTTGCCGAAGAGATGGGATTTATCGGGGGAATTTTGCTCGTCGTCTTGTTCCTCGCGTTCTGCATGAGGGCGTTCATGCTTTCTGCGAATATTCCGGGTGATTTCAAGCGGCTTGTCATGGTGGGGATCGCCTCGTGGTTCAGCATTCAGGCGTTCGTGAACATCGGCTCCATGATTGGGCTCATCCCCTTGACGGGGATTCCTCTGCCGTTTTTCAGCTACGGGGGGACGGCGCTCATCACCGAAATAAGCGCGATAGGGCTCATGCTCAACCTGTCAAAACAGGCAAAGTAAGGTATACTGTACGCGTATGAACCGCGCGCGCGTTGTATGCACCGGCGGGGGAACGGGCGGACACATCATTCCGCTTGTTGCTGTTGTAAGAGAGATTCGAAAGCAGAATCCCGATCCCGCAGGATTTGAGTTTGTATACATAGGTCCCAGAGACGACTTTGGAGGAATGATCCTCTCGCAGGAGGGTTTTGTCATGCACTATATCTCCACGGGCAAACTACGGAGGTACTGGAGCGCCAGAGCGTTCTTCCAAAATATGGCCGATATGTTTATTCGCGTTCCGTGGGGATTTCTCCAATCGTTTGTCCTCTTGTTTCGCCTTGCCCCGGACCTTATCTTCAGCAAGGGAGGGCATGGGGCCCTTCCGGTTGTGCTCGCGGGGAAGATATTGGGCATTCCAATTTTTTTGCACGAATCCGACGCCGAACCCGGCCTTGCCAATCGCATTGCGGGAAGGGTCGCACTGGAGGTGTTTGTGTCTTTCCCGCGCACCAAGAGTTTTTCAGAACATAAAACGGTGCTTGTGGGAAACCCAATCCGCCTCGAGATACTGGAAGGGAACGGGGAAGAAGCCCGGCGCATTTTTCAACTGCAGGGGGGGAAACCCGTGCTCCTGCTCATGGGGGGGTCGCAGGGATCCCAGCGGCTCAATGATATGCTGCTCAACGTGCTGAACGAGGCGCTGTCGGAGTTTGAGATCATTCATCAGACGGGAGAAAAGAACTTTGAACAGGCGAAAAAAGAGGCGGAGGTTGTAGTGCAGAAAGACCGCGCGGATTTTTACCATCCCGTTGCATTCATGAAAGAGACCGATTTAAAGCACGCGTATGCCACCTGCGACCTTGTTGTAAACAGGGCGGGGGCGGGGAGCGTATTTGAAATTGCGGCGCTGGGAAAACCGAGCATTCTCATCCCTCTCGCCGAGGCCGCGCAAAACCATCAAATTGTGAACGCCTACGAGTATGCGCAATCGGGAGCGTGCATTGTGCTGGAGGAGATAAACCTCACTCCGCGGTTTTTTCTGGAAAAATTGAGGTATTTGTTTTCTCATGGAGACGTCATGGAAGCAATGGCAAAAAGCGCAAAAGCATTTGCAAAGCCGGATGCCGCGCGCCTGCTTGCTTCTTATATCGTTGAATATCTCGCGAAATAGTGATAGAAGGGGAGTGTATGGAAGCGGAAATTAAACGGGTGCGCGCGCGTTTTGCCCCTTCTCCCACGGGCCCTTTTCACATGGGAAGCGCCCGCACGGCGCTCTTCAATTATCTGTTTGCGCGGAGCAACGGAGGTGATTTTATTGTGCGCGCGGAAGACACTGATAAAGAACGCTCCGAAAGGCGCTGGGAAGATGACATGGCTGCAAATTTGCGGTGGCTCGGGATTGAGGCTTTGGAGAGCCCCGCGGCGGGCGGCCCGTACGCCCCCTACCGCCAGTCGGAACGCACGGCCCTGTACAGAGGGTATCTTGAGCGGCTCATAGAGGAGGACAAGGCGTATTATTGTTTTTGCACAAAAGAAGAACTGGAGGCGCAAAAACAGTCGCTGTCCGCGGCAGGGGAGACCCCGCGGTACACGGGAAAGTGCCGCGCCCTCTCGCGGGAGGAACAGGAGCGCAGAATGCGCGGGGGGGAGGCGGCCGTAATCAGATTTGCCACTCCCTCAAAGACCGTCGCATTTCACGACATCATTCGCGGAGCGCTCAAGTTTGAGACCTCGCTGATAGGGGATATGGTGCTTGCAAAAGACCTCGAAACCCCTTTGTATAATTTTACCGTTGTGGTTGACGACTACGAGATGCGCATCACGCATGTCATCAGGGGGGAGGATCATATTTCAAACACGCCAAAACAGATTCTTTTGCAGGAAGCACTCGGATTTCCGAGCGTCGTGTACGCGCACCTGCCTCTGCTGTTGGGGGAGGATCGCGCAAAACTTTCAAAACGCCACGGGGATAATTCTGTAACACGATTCAGAGAGGAGGGGTATTTGCCCGAGGCCGTGGTGAACTTTTTGGCGCTGTTGGGCTGGAATCCGGGGTCGGAAAAAGAGATTTTTTCTCTGGACGATCTGGTAAAAGAGTTTGAGCTGGAGCGCGTGCAAAAAGGCGGGGCGATTTTTAATGTGAAACGCCTTGACTGGATCAACGGATTTTATATTCGCCAGAAACCCTTGGAAGAACTTGCCCGCCTGTGCGTTCCGTATCTTATTGCCGCGGGTCTTTTGAAGCATGAAGGCGACGTTTCAGACGAGAAACTTCAGAACATTGTCGGGTTGTACCGGGAACGGCTCAAAAAACTCTCGGAGATTGGCGAACTCGTTGATTATTTTTTCAAAGAAACGCTGAACTACGAACCCTCTCTGCTGCATTGGAAAAAAGAATCGGACGAAGAGACCGCGCACGCTCTGGACGAGGTATCAGAATGCCTCTCTCGCATTCCTGTAGCGGAGTGGGGGAGAGAGGAGATATCAAAAGCGCTTTTGAAGGCGGCCGAGGCCCACAAAGACCGCGGGCACCTGTTGTGGCCGGCGCGCGCCGCGCTGACGGGCAAAGAGGCCTCGGCGGGCCCCTTTGACGTTGCCGCTGTCATGGGAAGGGAGAAGACCCTCCAGAGGATTCGGGAGGCGCGCATGAAGTTTCAAAACTACCGTTCATAATTTTTTTTCTTGCACGGTGGGGGAGGGGGTTGACGCCAGTTGAGAGGCGCTTTATATTGGA
>CAZYKY010000004.1:0-3595 GCA_964648405.1 uncultured Candidatus Saccharibacteria bacterium | reverse complement strand
CCCGATTTTTTGGATTATTGCGAGGTTGAGCGCGGACTTTCCGACAACACCCAGCGCAATTATAAACGGTATCTGCGAAAGTTTGAGGTTTGGCTCAAAAAAGCGGGAAAAACGGGCATCGCTCCCGACGAGCTAACGGCAGACGATGTATGGAAATACCGTCTCTTTCTCTCAAGGAATCTGGACGAAAAGGGGCGCATGCTCTCAAAACTGACCCAGAACTACTACCTGATCGCCCTGCGCGCCCTGCTGGGCTATTTTGTGGCAAAAGATATAGAATCCCTGCCACCGGGCAAAGTGGCGCTTCCCAAAGACGCGGCGAAAGAAAAGAGCGTGAAATTTTTAAATTTGGAGCAGATAAAAAAACTCTTGGACACTCCCGACCATTCCCATCCCGTCGGCCTGCGCGACAAGGCGATTCTGGAGGCGTTGTTTTCTACGGGCCTGCGCGTTGCCGAACTCGTGGCGCTCAACCGGGAGCAATTTGAGGCGGTTTGGGACAAGCAAGATTTTGAGCTGGGGGTTATTGGAAAGGGCTCCCGCCCCCGCACCGTGTATTTTTCGGAACGCGCCCTGGAATGGCTCCGGAAATATCTTAAAACCCGCGGAGACAAAGACAAGGCGCTTTTTATCAACTACCGCGGGCGCACGCAAGACGAACGCCGCCTCACCGCCCGCTCCATAGAGCGAATTATAAAGCATTGCGCGATGAAGGCGGGGATTCCCCTGTTTACCACGCCCCATACTCTGCGGCATTCCTACGCCACGGATCTTCTTGAACAAGGCGTTGATTTGCGTTCAATTCAGGAGTTTTTGGGCCACAAAAACATCGCCACGACGCAAATTTATACGCATGTCACCAACAAGCGCCTCCGCGACATCCATCGCCAATTCCACAGCGGGTCCCGCCTTGAGGGCGAACCCCGGGAGGAGTCATAAAATGTCGCACAATATTATTTCTCGGCTCCATTCGGCTTAAAGTATGTTTTGTTTTTGAGTTCTTGGGGAAGGAAGCTTTCTTTGGAGTATTTTTCGTACCCCTTGCCGTACCCGAGCCCCCTCATGAGTTTTGTGGGGGCGTTGCGCACCGCGAGAGGAATCGGTAGGTTTCCATATTCTCTCGCGTCTTCCAGCGCCTCTTCGTAGGCGTCGTTGGCGCTTCGGTCTTTTTTGCAGAGGGATAAGTATGCGACTCCGTGCGCCAGATTGATGCCGCACTCGGGCAATCCCACGGTCTCAACGGCGCGGAACACCGCGTTTGCCACCACAAGGGCGGTGGGCTGGGCAACGCCAACATCTTCGCTTGCGAAGATGACCATGCGCCGCGCGATGAATTTTGGATCTTCTCCCGCCTCAATCATGCGCGCCAGGTAGTACATTGCCGCGTCCGGCTGGCTCGCCCGCATGCTTTTAATAAACGCGGAAATGGTATTGTAGTGCTCCTCCCCTACTTTGTCGTATCTCAAATGTTTTGATTGCAGAGTTTCTTTGAGCGTTTCAAGGGTGATTTTTCCATAGAGGCGTGCGGCGTTTTCAAGCATAGTGATCGCCTGCCTTGCGTCTCCGTTCGCCATGCGCACAAGCCACTCTTTGGCATCTTTCTTTACCTTGAGCCCGGTGCGCTCGATGATCTTTTCCATCTCCTCTTCGTTGAGTTCTTTCAGCACAAACACGCGGCACCGCGAGAGGAGGGGGGCGATGATTTCAAAGCTTGGGTTTTCCGTCGTTGCGCCAATGAGCGTGAGTTTTCCGCTTTCCACATGGGGCAACAGATAGTCCTGCTGGGCTTTGTTGAACCGGTGGATTTCGTCTAAAAAGAGCACCTTGGGCTTTCCCCACGCCTGCTCGTCCACGATTTTTTTAATGTCTGCCTTGCCCGACGAGACGGCCGAGAGTTCAACCATGAAGGCGTCTATTGCCTTGGCGTATATTTATGCCAGCGTGGTCTTCCCCACTCCGGGCGGCCCCCACAAGATAAAAGAGAATAGGTGCTTTTGCTCAATCGCAATGCGAAGGGGCTTCCCCTCCCCCACCAGATGGCTCTGGCCGATAAACTCGTCCAAGCTCTTCGGTCGTATGGTTGACGCAAGCGGCTCCATAGGTTAGACGGTGAAGCAGGATTTGATGATGTCCATATTTTTTTGGTCGGGGCCGTGGCCGTCAAATCCGGGGACCTCCGTGATCCAGATCTTGTCGCGCAACTCCGCGCGCAGGGCGAGGTTGCGAAACGCCTCAAGGCCGATATGCCCCTCCCCGATATTTTCATGCTGGTCGTGCTGGGAGTTATAGATCGTGCGGGAGTCGTTGATGTGAAGCACCTCAATAGTGCGCAGTCCTATCTCCGTTTCAAGCGTATTGAGCAGACGGTCAATGCCGACCTCGTCAAATGTCTCAATGATTCCTGCCTCAAACGCGTGCGCCGTGTCAATGCATACGCTAATGCGCTCGTCGTTCATGTGGCGCAGAAGTTCTCCCAATTCTTTCGGATCCGCCCCGATTTTTTTTGTTGACGCGGAGTTTTCCATCAGAAGCTTCGTTGTTCCGGGAACATCTTTGAGAATCCTTTGCACCCCCCTTTTGATGCGCGCCATGGCTTCTGCGCGACCACTCCCCTTCCCCGCTCCCGTGTGGAATATGAGGCCATCGGCACCAATCAGTTCCGCTATGTTGAGGTGCCCGGCCATGCTGGTTACGGAGGCGTGCCACAGTTTTGCGTCGTCGCTCGCGAGATTCGCAAGATACGCGGCGTGGAGGTATACGGGGCCAAAATCATATTTCTTTCGCAGTTCGCGGAATTTTTCAATGTCCTCTTTTTCGGGGATTCTCGTCCCCCACTGCTTGGGAGACGAACCGAAAATCTGCATGCAATTTCCCCCGATTGCGATTGCGTTTTCAATGCCTTTGTACAGCCCTCCGGCAACCGATACGTGCGCTCCAACATAGGGCATATCCATATATCCTCTATTCTTGCACAAACAAAAAAGCAGGGGTAGTGCTCGTACTCCCCTGCCCTACTGGTGACCGGCTTGGTTCTTACTGCGCAAACTGGGGAAGTTTGCGCAGTTCTTTGATGGTCTCGGCAATCACCTGACCGGCAATTGCCTTAGCTTTTGCGACCCATGCGACAAGGTCTTTCTCGCTCACTCCCGCCTGCGCGAGCAGGAGTTTGAGTGCTTGGACGGCCGGTCCAAGCGCCATTGAGAAAAGACCGACTAGGATTGCCAGGAAAGCAATCCAGGCGAGTGCCGCCAAAATAATCAAACCGATTTTCGCCCCCAGCCATACGGCAAGGGCGATGACGAGGATTTTCGTCCCCGTCGAAAAAAGACCTTTGAGTTTGTCGGGGTTGCGCAGGGCATCGCGTATCTGCGCGATGCCGAGCCGGACCGGCTGTCCTGCTTTTCCGAGAATCCCCCCCTGGTCAACGAGTGTGGCTCCAACTTCGTTTTTGAACACGAAGTCGGGGCCACTCGGAACGATATTCAACTCTTTGGCTCCACTGGCAAGCACGAGATGCTTGCCTTGTGCGACTTGGTTCCCCCTGAACGTCATGAAAAGTTGCTCGGTTGGCGTAGCGATTTTTACGGCGCTACGC
>CAZYKY010000003.1:7141-12571 GCA_964648405.1 uncultured Candidatus Saccharibacteria bacterium | reverse complement strand
CTTCTTTGGCAGACCTCGGCATAGACCTAAGGGAATTTAAGGGAAAACTAGGGGAGCATAAGGGAAAACTAGGGGAATCTAAGGGAAAACTAGGGGAGCATAAGGGAAAACTAGGGGAATCCAAGGGAAGTTTAGGGGAGATTAAGGGAAAACTAGGGGAATCTAAGGGAAGTTTAGGGGAGCATAAGGGGGACCCAAGGGAATTTAGTGGAGAAAATCCCTTGAATGTTCCCTTAGAAATCCTTTATCCTCCCTTACAATCCCTTAAAGGGTCCGACCTGACATTTGAAATATTCTTGGAGCTTTGCAATAAAACCGACTACTTGTTTCGCCAGCTTACGGCCTCGCTGGAGCAGAGCATCACAAAGGAGGATGTGATGAGCCCGATGGAACGGTGGCGCTGGAACCAGATGGAGATACAACACAAAAAAGAAGAGGCGTTTGACAAAGAGCTCCAAAAAATCGTGAAACAAAAAGAAACTAAGGGAAACTAAGGGAAACTAAGGGAAACCAAGGGAAACCAAGGGAAGCTAAGGGAAACTAAGGGAAGCTAAGGGAAGCTAAGGGAAGCTAAGGGAAGCTAAGGGAAGCTAAGGGAGGGGAACCTAGGTGAAGCAGTGTTTCGCATGTTCCCTTAGAAATCCCTTACTTTCCCTTAGAATCCCTTAAGGGAGTTTAAGGGATTTTAATGGAATCTAGGGGAGGATATATAACTAAAATGCCGGGCTATGTCTCAATACTATTCAGGCAAACGGACAAGAAATATTTTTGACCCGAACTCGCAAGAGCCCTTCGCATTGAGCCGGAGCCGCCTTGAAAACTTTACCAAGTGCGCTCGCTGTTTTTACATGGACAGGCGCTTGGGAGTTGACCAGCCGCCCGGGTTTCCGTTTTCGTTGAATTCCGCGGTGGACAAGCTTTTAAAAAAGGAGTTTGACATCCATCGCGCAAAAGGCGAGACGCATCCGCTGATGCGCCAATATGGCATTGACGCCGTGCCCTTCGCGCACGAGAACATGGACGAGTGGCGCGACCCCTTCAAGGGGGTGAGATATTTGCATGAGCCGTCGGGGTTTCTGTTTTCGGGAGGAGTTGATGACATTTGGGAGAATCCCGCGGGAGAGCTTCATGTCGTGGATTACAAGTCCACGAGCAAAGACGGCGAAGTGACACTTGACGCCGAATGGCAGGGCGGGTACAAGCGCCAGGCAGAAATGTATCAATGGCTTTTGCGCCACAACGGATTCAGAGTTTCTGACATCGCATATTTCGTATACGTGAACGGCAGGACGGATCTCGCGGCGTTTGACGGACGGCTTGAGTTTGACATAAAAATCATTCCGTACGCGGGAAGCGACTTGTGGGTGGAGAAGACGCTCATGGACGCCCGTACCTGTCTTATGGCAGAGGAAATTCCCGATCCCGATTCCTCCTGTGATTTTTGCGTATACCGTTCTGCTGCTGCACGCGCAGAACGCTCCAGGGAGTCATGAAACAGGTGAGCTTTTCCCAACTGATGACATATGTGCGCTGTCCGGAGCACTACCTGTTTCGCTACATCCTTCTTATACGGCGCCAGCCCCGCAAGGTTTTTAAGCACGGATTTGCCTTTCACGAAACACTCCAATATCATCTTGAACGGAAAAAAGAGAACGGAACGGGAGTAACGCTTGCGGAAGCAAAAGAATTTTTCGTCGCATCCTTCAAAAACGCGCTTGATGATTACGCCCAGGAACTTCGGGATGCCCGTCCGTTTTTGACCAGAGAGTACCTCTCAAAAGAGAGGGCGATACGCGTTGCAGACATGATGGAGAACGGATTAAAAGGACTTGAAACATATTTTACCCAGCTTGACCGGCTCATCAGTCCCGACCTGATAGAGGAATCATTTTGCGTTCCCGTGCGTTCCGGCATTGAACTCACGGGGCGCATTGATCTCGTGGATACGGATGGGGTGATTCACGATGTTAAAACCACCCGTCTCACTCCAAACAAACAGGATATTGCCGCCGACGCACAGCTTGCGATTTATCAGATCGGATACAAGGCGATCACGGGAAGGTCACCCAGAGGAATCTCGAAGGACTACATTGTGCTTTCAAAACATCCGAAGATTGTGCGTTTTTGCGTCGTGCGTCCGTTTGTCAACGCACGCACCGTACTGCGAAATGTTGAGGCGATCATGGAGGCGGTGAAAAGGAATGTTTTTTACTGCCTGCATCCCGCCGAATCGTGGATATGCTCCAAAGAGTGGTGCGCCTACTACACGCTTCATCAGGAGCTCAAAAAGCTTGGGCTGCAAAAGTTTATGGAAAAGCACAGAGGAGGGCGAGAATAGACATGCGCGTTTTCTCGTGATACCATACGTTCCTAGAGCGCGCGTTGCGCTATCTCATCATTTTCTATGAGCAACGAACAATTTCTCGTGGTTGATTTGGGCGGGTCTATTATTGTCCCGGGAGTTTCGGAGCGCGACGGGATTAATGTAGGGTTTTTAAAAGAGTTTCGCTCGCTCGTGCAAGAGCAAATACAAAAAGGACGGCGTTGCGTGATTGTGGCGGGAGGGGGGAAGACGTGCAGGTGGTATCAGAACGCTGCCCACGAATTGGACGGGGTGACCAACGAAGATCTTGATTGGATCGGCATTCACGCAACACGCCTCAACGCCCACCTGCTCCGCACGATGTTTGCCAAAGAGGCGCATCCCCGGATTATCGACTACGACCTGCCCGTTTCTGAAGCAGACAAGCTCAAAGAGACCGGAGCACGCCTTTTTATCGCCTCGGGATGGAGGCCGGGATGGTCAACCGATTATGTTTCGGTGCGTCTTGCGGAAAAATTCGGAGCGGAGAATGTGCTTATCATGAGCAACATTGCATTTGTATACGACAAAGATCCCAAAAAGTATGCGGACGCGAGGCCCCTTGAGAAGATTTCGTGGAAAGAGTACCAAGAGCTTATCCCCAAGTCGTGGACTCCGGGAATGACCGTTCCCGTAGATCCCGTGGCGACTGCGCTCGCCACACGCATCAAACTCACGGTAAAACTCGTGGAGGGGACCGACCTTGCAAATTCGCGCCGCGCCATGGAGGGAGATGCGTTTCAAGGCACCATTATTTCCTGACGGTTTTTTGATTTGATTTTTTCTTCGGAGTTTGGGATAGTGGGTCGCATGAAACTTTCTGTCGGAATTGTCGGATTGCCGAATGTCGGGAAGTCAACGCTCTTTCAGGCGCTGACCAAGAAGCCCGTGGATATCGCCAACTACCCCTTCTGTACCATTGATCCGAATGTGGGGGTGGTGAAAGTTCCCGACGAGCGCCTTTTAAAATTGAGTGTGTGTTTTCGTTCGGCAAAAACCATTCCTGCCATCGTGGAATTTATTGACATTGCGGGGCTGGTGAAAGGGGCGCACAAGGGAGAGGGGCTGGGCAACCAGTTTTTGGCGCACATTCGCGAGACAGACATGATAGCCCATGTTGTGCGGAGTTTTGAACACGCAGACATTGTGCACGTGGAACAGAGCGTTGACCCTCTTCGCGACATAGACACCATTCAGACGGAGCTTCTGCTCAAGGATATGGAGACGGTGGAAAAACGCCTCGGAAGCGTTGAAAAAGAAATACGCGGAGGAAGCAAAGAGGCGCAGGCCCGGAAAGAGGCGCTCTCCGCCCTTCGTCCCGCGCTGGAACAGGGAATCCCCGCAAGGGTTTTCATTGCCGACCACGCGGAGGAGGGAGCCATTCTGCGCGACCTTCAGTTACTTTCCGCAAAGCCCGTCCTCTACATTGTCAACTCAAACACCGGAACCGTGCCCCCGAGCGTGAAAAAGAACATTGAGGCGGAGGGGGCGCGGTGCTTCGCGATGAATATAAAAGAGGAGTTTGAAATTGCGGGTCTTTCGGAACAAGAGGTTGACGACATGGGAATTCACTCGGAAATTCCGGGGCTCATACAGGCAGTGTATGGCCTGCTTTCTTTGATTTCGTTCTTTACGACGGGGGCGGATGAAAGCAGGGCATGGACCATTCTTCGGGGCGCAAAGGCCCCGGATGCCGCAGGAACCATTCACTCTGATTTTCGGGACAAGTTCATACGCGCCGATGTCATTCAATGGGAGGCGCTTTTGGAGGCGGGCTCCTGGCAGAACGCCACGGCCAAAGGGCAGATCAGGAGCGAGGGAAAAGAGTACGCGGTGCAAGACGGAGATGTTCTTGAGGTGAAACATGGATAAATCAAAAGTCCCGCCTGCTGGCGAGGCAGGCAAAAGTACAAGGCAAAAGGCCCGCCTGCCGGCGAGGCAGGCAAAATTTTTTCAGATTTGTCGTACAAGCAAGAAATCCGGGGCGAGGTTGGGCGTTTTGCATACTTCTCACGGTGATGTTGAGACGCCCGCATTCGTGCCCGTGGCAACCAAGGGAACGCTCAAGGCGGTGCCTCCGCGCGACATGCGCGAGCTTGGCGCGCAGATTGCGTTCGTGAATGCGTACCATCTCGCCCTTTCTCCGGGCATTGACGTGTTAAAAAAGTTCGGGGGCGTGCACGCGTACGCGAATATCACCATTCCCCTCATGAGCGATTCGGGAGGGTTTCAGGTGTTTTCGCTCGCGGGGAAAAAACACGCCCTCTCAAGAGAGGGCGGAGAGTCCCTGGTGCAAACGATAGGAGAAGAGGGAGTGCGCTTCCGCTCTCTCAAGGACGGGAGCGACATTCTTTTCAGTCCCGAGCTTTCCATCCGGCGCCAAGAGGCCATTGGGGCGGATATCATGATGGCGTTTGACGAGTGCGTGCCGAACGATGCGACTGCCGAGTACGCAAAAGGAGCAACCGAGCGCACGCACCGCTGGCTTGCGCGGTGCATTGCGGCAAAACGGCGCGGGGATCAGGCGCTCTACGGAGTTGTGCAAGGGGGGAGGTACAAGGCGTTAAGGGAGGATTCTTCGCGCGTCGTTGCGAGCCAATCCGTTGATGGTGTGGCGATTGGCGGGGTTTCCGTCGGGGAGGGGCGGGAGGAGATGAAAAAACAGGTGGGATGGGTTCTTCCATTCCTGCCTCCGGAAAAACCGCGCCATCTTCTGGGGGTGGGAACGCTGGAAGACCTTGAGTATTTCGTGGGGCTGGGAATTGATACATTTGACTGCGTGGAACCGACGCGCCTTGCCCGCCACGGAGTCGCGTATGCGTCTCGCGCGAAGGGATTTGCCCGCCTTGACCTGACCTCGCTTGCGTTTTTACAAGACGCAAAACCGATTGACGATCATTGTACCTGTTATGCGTGCGCCTCGTTTTCCCGTTCGTATGTGTGCCATCTTTTGCGGGAGCGCGAGCTTCTCGCGTATTATCTGCTTACTCTGCACAACCTCTCTTTCATCCATCGGCATTTTGCCGCCATACGCTCCCGCCTTGCCCTTTGACAAGAGAAATATACAT
>CAZYKY010000003.1:0-7041 GCA_964648405.1 uncultured Candidatus Saccharibacteria bacterium | reverse complement strand
CGGCATTTTGCCGCCATACGCTCCCGCCTTGCCCTTTGACAAGAGAAATATACATATTGCATGAACGTTACTGCGCATAAAACGCGAAAGATTATTCCGGGAAAAGAGTCAAACATTTTTGACGTGCTTGATGAGTACTTGCAAAAACCCCGAGAGGGATCCGTTGTTGCAGTGACCTCAAAAATCGTTGCCATTTGCGAGGGGAGCATTGTGCGCATCGGCGCGGAGGATAAAGATATTCTTATTCAAAAAGAGTGTGAACGTTATCTGCCCAGGAGCGAGAGCAAGTACGGGTTTTGCCTTACCATGAAAAACGGCCTACTCGTTCCCACGGCGGGAATAGACGAGAGCAACGGAAATGGATATTACATCCTCTTGCCCAAAGACCCTCAGGCGTCGGCAAACGCGATTCGTTCCCACCTTGTCAAACGGTTCCGTCTGCGGACGCTCGGCGTGATTGTTACCGACAGCAAAACAACTCCTTTGCGCCGGGGGGTAACGGGGGTGTGCGTTGCGCATTCCGGATTTAGGGCGCTCAACGATTTTAGAAAGAAGCCCGACATATTCGGCCACATGCTCAAAGTAACGCAGGTAAATGTTGTTGACGCTCTTGCCACCGCCGCGGTGCTGTGTATGGGGGAGAGCAAAGAGCAAACCCCGCTTGCCGTTCTAGAAGATCTTCCTTTTGTACATTTTCAGCGGAGAAATCCGACAAAACAAGAAGTGGAATTTTTGAAGATTCCCATAGAGCATGATTTGTACGAGCCCATTCTGCGGAGCGTGCAATGGAAGCAGGGAGGAAGAAAGTATGAAAAAGCATAAGCGGGTCGTGGTGTTTGGCATTTTTGACGGGGTGCACGAAGGGCATCGCGCCCTGTTCCGCCAGGCGAAAGAAAAGGGCGACGAGTTGATTGTTCTTGTCGGGAGGGATGAGATGTGCCGCGCGCTGAAAAACAAGACCCCCCGGTACGACGAGCGCAAACGGGCGGAACTTGTCAGACAGGAACAATGGGTTGACGACGCGGCGCTTGGAGATGAGGATCTCTCAACGTACCGCGTGGTCCTTAAACTCAAACCGGACGTTGTATGTTTCGGGTACGACCAGAAGAATCTTCGAGAGGATTTTGAGCGTTGGGCGGAGGAAACCGGGGTTGAAATTGAGACGGTTACGCTTGAGCCGTTTGAGCCCGATGTGTATCACACCTCTCTGTTATCGGACGAGAGGGAGGGTGGGAATTGAGAAGTATTTACATTTTCCGTTTTTAGTCCTATACTAAACAGCTGAACGCGGAGCTCAAACCCGCGGGAGGATTTTTTTGTATGAATATCAGCCTGAAGGCCGAGCCATTATTCCACATACTCGGAATGACCGTTACGAACAGCGTGATGCTTTCGTTGGTTACGCTGGGTGCGCTCGCCCTCGCGGGGATTATCTTGTCTTTGTCTCTCAAAGAGATTCCCGGGAAGGTGCAGGGCGTGTGGGAGGTGATTGTGGAGGGGTTGCTCGACTTTATGGAGAGCATCCTTGGAACAAGGGCGCAGGCGGAACGATTTTTTCCCTTCATCGCCTCGCTCTTCCTGTTTATCCTTTTGAACAACTGGGTCGGGCTTTTGCCGGGCATCGGGTCCATCGGCATGGTTGAAACGCACGGGGGGAAAGAGGTGCTTGTTCCGTTTCTGCGCTCGGCGAACAGCGACCTGAACACGACCCTCGCCCTCGCCCTCATTTCGGTGCTCATGGTGCAATTTTACGGATTCAGGCAGGCGGGATTTTTCGGGCATATCGGCAAATACTTTCCGTTGCGCAAAGGGCCCGTTGAGGTTTTTGTCGGAGTTCTGGAGCTCATGGAAGAGTTCGCAAAAGTGTTTTCTTTTTCATTCCGTCTGTTCGGAAACGTGTTTGCCGGGGAGGTTCTGCTTTTAATCACCATGAACCTGATGCCCGTCTTTCTCCCCCTTCCTTTTATGATGCTGGAGATATTCGTCGGGTTCATTCAGGCGTTCGTCTTTACCATATTGACGCTGATTTTTTTGAAAGTTACGGTCGAAACAGCGCATCACTAACAATCTAACCATTCACGCACATGTTTGACATTGCCGTTGTGAAAATTATTGCCGCCGCCGCGACAATTGTTCTGGGAGCCGCGGTGCCCGCGCACACAATCGGGAGGTTTACCTCGAAAGCAATGGAGGCGATGGGGCGCAATCCCGAAGCAACCTCCAAAATACAGACCCCGCTCGTGCTCGCGATCGCGTTTACCGAGGCAATCGCAATTTACGCCCTCGTGGTCGCGCTCATCATTCTGTTTGTCTAGAGTCGGACGCTCATGGAAGAACTTTTTTCAAATTTTGGCATTGACCCAAAACTCCTCTTTGCGCAGGCGTTCAATTTTGCCTTGCTGTTTTTCGTGCTCCAACGGTTCGTGTTTTCAAAACTGATCGCCCAGCTGTCGGAGAGAAAAGAAAAGATTGCGAAAGGACTTGAGATGCGAGAGCAGGCCGTGCACGAACTCTCTCGCGCCTCCGCGCTGAAAAAGCAGGAGATAGAGGCGGGAAAACAAGAGGCGGGCGTGATTCTCTCCAATGCAAGGACTCTTGCGCAAGAAAAGATGCTGGGGGCGGACGAGGCCATTCAGGAGAAATCGAAACGCCTGCTCGAGGCGGCCAAAGAGAGCGGGGCGCGCGCGAAGCAGGAGATCATTGATGGCGCAAAGGGCGAGATTGCCGAAATCGCGCTTCTTACCCTTGAACGCATCTGGAAGAAGGGGGCGGCGAAAGAGGCGGAAGACCACCTTGCAAAAGAAGTCGCGGCCGCGCTGAAAGAATATTCCCATGAGCAATAAAAACGCATTGTACGCGAAGGCGCTGGTTTTTGCGCTTGAGCGCGCAAAGAACGCAAAAGAAACGGCAGAGCGCATCGCGCGTTTTCGGCGCATGCTGAAAGCCCAGCGCGCCCTGCGGCGCCTCGGGGGCATTATGCAAGAATGTCGGAAGATTATAAGCGAGAAAGAAGGAATATATTCAAAAATAGTGAGCGCGGCCCCTCTCTCAAAAGCGCAGTCGTTTCTGCGGCCTCTTTTGGAGAAAAAGGGGTTTCGGGTTGCAGAAGAGGTGCATCAAGACCTCATTGGGGGGGTTGCCGTGCTGTTGGGGGGGCATACGCTGATAGACGCGAGCGTGCGGGGAAAATTACAAAAGATTCGCTCCTTGTTGCATGGACACCACACATCTTTTTGAGACAATTAAAAAACAGATTGAGGGCATAGACCTTGGCGCCAAACAAGAAGAGGTCGGAAGGGTTGTGAGCGTTGCCGACGGGGTGGTGCAGATAGAAGGGATCCCCAACGTCATGTCTTCTGAAATGGTGAGCATCGCTCGATGGCCGGAGAGTTCGGGCAAATCGGAAGTTTTGGCGATTGCGCTGAACCTTGAAGAGTACAGCGTGGGCGCCGTACTGCTTGGAGACGAGGGGCAGGTGCAGGAGGGGGACATGGTGAAAAGAACGGGCAAGATACTTTCCGTTCCCGCGGGAGAGGAGCTTTTGGGAAGGGTGGTAAACCCTTTGGGAGAGGCGCTCGACGGGAAGGGGCCGATCATCTCGGATTCGTGGCGTCCCGTGGAACATCCCGCCCCCGGCGTTATTGACCGCAAATCCGTGGATACCTCTCTGGCGACGGGGATCAAGGTGATTGATGCGACCATTCCCATCGGCCGCGGGCAGAGGGAGCTGATTATCGGAGACCGGCAGACGGGAAAAACCGCCATAGCCGTTGATACGATTCTCAACCAGCTCAACGAGCCCAAAGAGACCCGGCCCGTGTGCGTCTATGTTGCCATCGGGCAGAAATATTCAAAAGTTGCCGCCATTGTCAAAGAACTTGAAGAACGCGGCGCCATGGAGTATACAACCGTGGTAATGGCGGGCGCGGCAGACCCCGCCTCGCTCTGGTTTATCGCCCCGTACGCAGGATGCGCCATGGGAGAATATTTCAGGGACGGCGGGCGTGACGCTCTCGTGATCTACGACGACCTTACAAAGCACGCGTGGGCGTGGCGTCAGATCTCGTTGTTGCTCAAGCGTCCCCCCGGGCGGGAGGCCTACCCGGGCGATGTGTTTTATCTGCACTCCCGCCTTTTAGAGAGGTCTTCAAAACTCTCCAAAGAAAAAGGAGGGGGGTCCCTGACCGCCCTGCCGCTCATTGAGACGCAGCTTGGGGATGTGTCTGCGTACATTCCCACCAATGTGATTTCCATTACCGACGGGCAGATTTATCTTGAGTCGGACCTCTTCTCAAAAGGGCAGAGGCCTGCCGTAAATATCGGGCTTTCGGTGTCGCGCGTGGGATCGGCGGCGCAGACCAAGGCGATGAAAAAAGTCGCCTCGCGCCTCAAGCTTGAACTTGCCCAGTACAACGAACTCGCGGCGTTCAGCCAGTTTTCTCAGGATCTGGACGAGGCGACCAGAAAACGGATTGATCGCGGCGCCCGCCTGACCGAACTTTTGAAGCAGGACCAATATCGCACCATGCCCCTTGAAGAGCAGGTGTGCGCGCTGTTCGCGGGGATCAACGGATTTTTGGACGCCGTGCCTCTTGAAGATGTCGGATCATTTGAAACGCGCCTGCTTGAGGCCCTGCGCCTGCAGCACGAAGACGTTCTGCAAGACATCAAGAAAACACGCGACATCTCCGACGAAACTGCCTCCCGCCTCACCACGATACTGCAAGAACTCTCCTCCTAATTGTTTATTGTTTGTTAGTGTATGGCTTCCAAGCTTCAAATCAAAGGAAAAATATCCGCAACCAAAAACATCCGCCAGATTACCAAGGCAATGCAGATGGTTGCGGCGTCAAAAATGCGAAAGGCCCAAGAGGCGGCTCTGCGCGCGAGGCCCTACGCGAGAAGGGGGCTCATTGTGTTGCGGAATATCCTTGCGTATCTGAAAGGAAAACGCTTTGAGAGCGCCTTGACACGAGAGCGCGAGCGCCGCAGGGTATGCCTTGTGGTCGTAACGAGCGACAGGGGGCTGTGCGGGTCGTTCAACAGCGGGGTGTTGAGATCCGCCGCAAAGTTTTGCAGAGAGCACAAAGACAAAACCATAGAGATTGTCTCCGTGGGGAAAAAGGCGAAAGAGTTTTTTAAGAACGGCCAATGCGTTCAGGCCGCCGAGTTTGGCACCATTGCCGAAACGCTCAACCGCTACGAGGCGGAAGCCCTTGCCGAGTGGATACTGCGTTCGTACGAGGAGGAGCGGTACGACGCGGTGTACGCGTGCGCGACATCGTTTGTCTCGGTGCTTTCGCAAAAGCCGGACGCGTACCAGATATTGCCGCTTTCCGTGGAAGAGCTTGAGCGGGTGGTGCGGGCCATTGTTCCAAAGACCGGCAGGTATTCGGAGATTGCAAAGGACGAAGAGTCCTTTGTCGTGTCAAAATACTACGAGTTTGAGCCAACGGCGGAGGAGCTTGTATCGTACGCTGTGCGCCAGATGCTGAAGGCGGAGGTTCTGCACCTCCTGCTTGAATCGGCGGCATCCGAACATTCCGCGCGCATGGTTGCCATGAAAAACGCTTCGGAGTCCGCCGACAAGGTGTTGGAAGATCTTCAGCGAGTCATGAACAGGGTAAGGCAGGCGGGCATTACCCAGGAGCTTTCCGAGATCACCACGGCGAAAGAGGCGCTTATGGCGGAATAATGCAAAAGTATGAACAAAGGAACAATCGTACAAATTACGGGGCCGGTCATTGATGTTGAGTTTTCAAAAGAGCTTCCTCTGCTCAACACCGCCCTGCGGGTGCGGAGAAAAGGAGAGAAGGAGGTGGTTCTTGAGGTCGCCCAGCATCTGGGGGGGAACCGCGTGCGCACCGTTGCCATGAGCTCCACCGACGGGCTTTCGCGGGCCGCGGAGGTTGAAGACACGGGCAGCCCCATTGAAGTTCCCGTCGGCAAGGAGATTCTTGGGCGGATGTTTAATGTGCTTGGAGAGGCGGTGGACGGCCTTCCTGAGGTTGACCGGAGCGTCCGCCGATCTTCCATTCACCAAAAGGCCCCCTCGCTCAAAGACCAAAAGGTGGAACCGGAGATTTTTGAGACGGGCATCAAGGTTATTGACCTGCTCTGTCCCATCGTGAAAGGGGGGAAGGTCGGGCTGTTCGGAGGGGCGGGCGTCGGGAAGACGGTGCTGTTGCAGGAGCTTGTGCACAATACCGCCGTGAAACACGGGGGATTTTCGGTATTTGCGGGAGTCGGCGAGCGCACCCGAGAGGGGAATGACCTGTACCACGAGATGAAGGATTCGGGCGTGCTGAAGAATATGGCGCTCGTGTTTGGCCAGATGAACGAGGTGCCGGGCGCGAGATTTCGCACCGCACTCGCGGGACTGCGCATGGCAGAATATTTCAGAGACGACGAGAAAAAAGATGTCCTGCTGTTTATTGACAATATCTTTCGCTTTGTGCAGGCGGGCTCGGAAGTGTCGGTTCTGCTGGGAAGAATGCCGTCTGCCGTGGGGTACCAGCCGACTTTGGGAACCGACATGGGGGCGTTGCAGGAGCGCATCACCTCAACAAAAGACGGCTCTATTACATCGGTGCAGGCAATTTATGTTCCCGCCGACGACATTACCGATCCCGCTCCCGCCACAACATTCAGCCATTTGGATTCTACCATTGTGCTGTCGCGCGAACTTTCGGCGCTCGGCATTTATCCCGCCGTTGACCCCCTGACCTCAAAGTCCTCCGCGCTGGATCCGCGCATTGTCGGCAAAGAACACTACGAGACGGCAAAAGCCGTCCAGCGGATTCTCCAACGGTATAAAGAACTGCAGGACATTATTGCGATTCTCGGAATGGAAGAACTTGCGGACGAAGATAAAATTGCCGTGGCGCGGGCGCGAAGAATTCAGAAATTTCTTTCCCAACCCTTTGCCGTGGCAGAGATATTTACCGGCAGGCCGGGCAAGTACATTGCGAGAGAGGATACGGTGAGGGCGTTCCGCGAGATCATTGAGGGAAAGCACGACGCGAAAGAAGAGGCGAACTT
>CAZYKY010000002.1:3247-12745 GCA_964648405.1 uncultured Candidatus Saccharibacteria bacterium | reverse complement strand
ACTTCCACGCGCAGGTCGTTTGTCAAGACGAGATGCCGTCTTCGAAACTCTTTCAAAAGGCGTTTTTTCAGGTCTTCAATCCCCGCCCCCTGCCTGCCGATGATAAGCCCCGGGCGGGCGCTGTTTATGATGACAATGGTTTTTCCGGCGAACCGTTCAATCTCAACTCCCTCCACGGAGGCCTCGAGAAAAGAACGCTCCACAAAGTCGCGGATCACAAAATCCTCCCGCAAAAATTCCACTGATTTTTTCGGGTCAAACCATCGCGACGCCCACGTTGCGGCGTGCAGAATGCGAAACATGGTGGGGTGGACCTTGTGTGACATATCTTATATGGATTTTCTGCGGAATATTCGTTTCAGCACCGTTGTGGACTTTCCCGCTTTTTCTTTCTTTGCCAAAAGGCGATGAGCGGAGGCGGGTTTTCGCGTTCCTTGCGCCTCTTTCGCTTCTTCTCGGGGCCGGGCGCCCTCCGTTTCCCGCATCAAGAGTTTGTCGTCCTTCTGCCTTCCTCCGGAAGCGAGAGGGGCGGATTCAAGCACAAGAAAGATATGGGAGGTCTTCTTCTGAATGCGGAAGGCCTGCCCTCTGGATCGCGGCATGGAGCGCTTCAGTTTCGCCCCCTCGTTCACGAGAAGGCGCGCGATATACAGCGAACGCTCCGGAGGGGCGGAGACGACCTGCCCCGCGTTTGCAACCGCTGATTTGAGGACTTTTGCCATGGGAAGGGCGGATTTTTGGGGAAGCGCGCGCAAAATGCGCTCGGCCTCCTGTACGCTTTTTCCGCGCACCAAATCAGCCACCAGACGAACTTTTCTGGGAGCGATTCGCAGATTCCTCAATTGTGCCCGCGCGGACTGTTCCATGAATTATTTTTTTGCGGGAGGCGCCGAAGGAGCCCCCTTCTTTTCAATTTCTTTCTGTATCTTTCCCCCGTGGCGGGAAAACTTGGTGGTTGGAGAAAATTCTCCAAGCTTATGGCCCACCATGTCTTCGCTCACCTGCACGGAAATAAACTCTTTTCCGTTGTGGACGCCAAAGATAAACCCGACCATCTCCGGACTGATCGTGGACCTTCGCGACCAGGTCTTTAAAACGGCGCGGTCTCCCGCTTTGAGTTGTCGCACTTTCAACAACAGCGACTCTTCAATGTATGCTCCTTTTTTCAGGGATCGTGCCATGTTCTCTTATTTCTTTTTCTTTCTTTTTCTGCGCTGAACGATAAGACGGGAGGTCCATTTTTTCTTGTTCCTCGTTTTTACGCCAAGGGCGGGCTTGCCCCACGGGGTTTTTGGATGCTTCAAACCGATGGGTTGGCGCCCCTCTCCTCCTCCATGCGGATGGTCAACGGGATTCATCGCCGTGCCGCGCACGTGCGGCCGGTTTCCTTTCAGCCGGTTTCTTCCCGCGTTCACAAGCCGATGATAGCGGAATTCCGCGTTTGACACAACCCCCACCGAGGCAAAGCACGAACTCAACACCTTGCGAACCTCCGAAGACGGCAGGACAAGCTGGGTATGCCTTCCCTCGTGAGCCATGACTTGAACTCCCGTCCCCGCCCCTCTCGCGAGTATCCCCCCCCTGCCGGGATGCATCTCAATGTTGTGCACCATGGTTCCCACGGGAATACTCCCCAGCACGAGGCGGTTGCCCGTTTTCACCTCCGCGTCCGGAGCGCAGAGTACGGTATCTCCCGGTTGTATGTCATGGGCGGCAAGAATATATCCCTTGGTTCCGTTTTCGTACGCGACAAGCGCAAGAAAGGCGTTTCGATTGGGGTCGTACTCCAGGCGCATAACGGTTCCTTGCACTCCCAGGCGCTCCTGGCCAAAATCAACCAGACGATACATCTTTCGCGCACCTCCACCCTGATGGCGCATAGTCATGCGGCCGGTCTTTTGGCGCCCGCCGGTTCTGGCAATACGCACCAAAAGGCGCTTTTCGGGCTGTTTCGTTGTAAGCGTTGGATATTTCATACGGAGACCGTTTCAATGGTTTCTCCCTTGGCAAGGCGCACAATCGCTTTTTTGTATCCGGGTTTTTCTCCCATTCTGGATCCGCGGCGGCGCTTTTTTGAAGGAATGCGCACAATGCGCACGCCCCGCACGTTCACCCCATAGAGCATCATAACCTCTTTGGCTATCTCCGTTTTATTCGCGCTCGCGTACACCTTGAACACATATGCTCCTTCGCTCGCGCCAAGCGCAGACGCCTTTTCGCTCATGTGGGGAGAGCGCAGTATTGTTCCCCGCACCTTCGCGGCGTCTTTGGTTTTTGCCGTTGGACGTTTCGTGCTCATACCGAGGATTTCTTGCCAAATGTTTTTTCAACGACGGAAACCGACCCTTCGCACAGCACAAGCGCTCTCGCCTTCAGCAGGTCAAGCGCGTTGAGGTCGGTTGCCTGCATTGTCTGAATGTTCGGTATGTTCCGCGCCGACAAGAGCACCGAATCCTGCATGTCGGGAAGAATCAGCATTGCTCCTTTTTTTGCGACGGGAAGCTTTGAGAGGATGTTCTTCAAATGCTTCGTGTCCGGCTTCTCCATGCGCACATCCTCAAGAATGGCGCAAAGGCCGTTTTTCATCTTTGCGGAGAGCACCATGCAAAGCGCCTTTCGTCTCATGTGCTTTGGAATGGTCTGCCCGTACCCCTTCTCGCTCCGCGGCCCGAACGTTACCCCTCCCCCCGCCCATAAGGGAGAGCGGCTTGAGCCGTGCCGCGCCCGTCCCGTTCCTTTCTGGCGCCACGGCTTCCTCCCTCCTCCGGACACTTCGGAGCGATCCTTGGTATGAGCGGTGCCCTGCCTGCGGTTCGCCGCCTGCGCGCGCGTAACCTGATGCACAAGGTCGTTGCGGAAAGGAACGCCAAAGACCGCATCGGAAAGTTCCGCCTCTCGCACCTGCGTTCCTGCGTGGTCGTATACGGGTATCTTCATGCCTGTTGTATAATTTCCAAGAGAGTTCCTTTGCGCCCGGGCACCGCTCCTTTCAGGGCGAGCGTCGAGCGGGGGGCGTCCACGGCCGCAACTAATAGATTTTTCACTGTTACCCGTTCATATCCGGTATGGCCGGGCATTTTTCTTCCCTTGACCACGTGCTGGGGAAAACGCCCGCCCGTGGACCCGATCGTCCGCTCTTCGTGCTTTGTCCCGTGAGAGCTGTTTCGTCCGTGGAATCCCCAGCGCTTCACTCCTCCCTGAAATCCTTTTCCTTTCGACATTCCGGAAACCCGCACCCGCCCGCCCTCCTCAAAAAGCGAGCAGTCAAGCACGCTTCCGACCTCGTGCGTTTGGGCGTCTGAAGCAGGCATCCTGAATTCCATGATGGTTTTGAAGTTCCGCCCCTTCATTGACTTCTTCTGCTTGGAATCGGGAAGTTTCTCGCACCCGACCTGCAGGGCGTCGTAGCCGTCGCGATCTTTTGTTTTCACGAAAAGAACCTCGCACGCCAACACCTCAACAAGCGTGACGGGAAGCGCCGCGTTGTCTTTGAACACCCTCGTCATTCCGATTTTTTTTCCAAGTATCATCTTCATACCTCGCAGAACGAATGAAAAACGCCGGAGCTAACCCGGCATTTCCCATTGAATACGTACGGTTAGCTTCTCTCTGCGTAAAACGCCTCGTTACATTTTTATTTCCACCCCGACTCCGGCCGGCAAATTGAGACTGGTCAGCGCCTCAATGACTTTCGGGTTCGGGCTCAAAATGTCAATGAGGCGTTTGTGCGTTCTGATTTCAAACTGCTCTCTCGCGTCCTTGTGCACAAATGATGATCTGTTGACCGTATACTTCTTAATTTCGGTCGGGAGAGGAATCGGCCCCATCAGCTGGCACCCCTGGCGCAGCACGGTTTCTATGATCTGCTTTGAAGAGGCGTCTATCACCTTGTGGTCATAGGCGCTTATCTTGATGCGGATCTTCGGCTGGATAACCGTCTCTTTCGTTTTCTCCGATTTTTTTGGGGTCGCTGGGGCCATACCTGCGCATTTGAACCAAATGCGGAGGGAAGGTTCCCCCCGCCGATTCTTCATTACTTGGTAATTTTCGTAATCACTCCTGCTCCCACGGTCTTGCCTCCCTCTCTCACGGCAAACCTCTGTTTTTCCTCCATGGCAACGGGCACGATCAGCTTCACGGACACCGTAACGGTGTCTCCGGGCATAACCATTTCGGTTCCCGCGGGAAGCGTTACGTCTCCGGTCACGTCGGTTGTACGGAAATAAAACTGGGGTTTATACCCGGTAAAAAACGGAGTATGCCGCCCGCCCTCTTCTTTCGCAAGCACATAGAGCTCCGCCTCAAAGTCCGTGTGGGGAGTGACGGATCCCGATTTTGCCAAGACCTGTCCGCGCTCAATGTCTTCTTTCTTCAAGCCGCGCAGCAAAATCCCCACATTGTCTCCCGCCTGCGCCTCGTCAAGCGTCTTGTTGAACATTTCCATGCTCACCGCCACAACTTTCGATGTTGGTTTGATTCCTACTATCTCCACCTCTTCGTTTGCCTTGACAATGCCCCGCTCAACCCGTCCGGTCGCAACCGTCCCTCTTCCCTCAATGGAAAAGACATCTTCAACCGCCATCAAAAACGGCTTGTCGGTCTCCCGTTCCGGCTGGGGAATATAGCTGTCCACGGTATCCATGAGCTCAAGAATGGGTTTCACGGCAGGATCATCAGCCGCTTTTGCCTCCAGCGCCTTCAGGGCGGACCCGCGAATAATGGGGGTCGTGTCGCCGGGGAAGTTATATTTCTTCAAAAGCTCCCGTATCTCCGACTCCACAAGGTCGATGATCTCGGGGTCGTCAACCATGTCGCATTTGTTCAAAAAGACCACGATGGAAGGAATGCCGACCTGCCGCGCAAGCAGGATGTGCTCTCTGGTCTGGGGCATGGGGCCGTCGGGGGCGGATACCACCAAAATGGCGCCGTCCATCTGGGCGGCTCCCGTAATCATGTTCTTGATATAGTCGGCGTGTCCGGGGGCGTCAATGTGCGCGTAATGGCGATTGGCGGTTTCGTACTCCAAGTGCGCGAGGTTAATGGTAATCCCGCGCTGGCGCTCCTCGGGAGCGGCGTCAATCTGGTCAACGGACTTTTCGGTTACCTTGTCCCCCCTCAAGCCCAGCGAGTGGAGAATCGCCGCCGACAGGGTCGTCTTCCCGTGGTCAACGTGGCCGATGGTGCCGATATTGACATGGGGTTTTGTGCGTTCAAACTTTGCAGCCATATCGTATGAATGTTGTTAGTGTTAGTTAGATTGAGATCCGCTCCATTATAGCGGCAAGTCGTCAATTGTCAACTCGTCGCGCCCTCCAAAATCGGGCGAGTCCTCTGCCGCCTCTTCTTTCATGGGCGCCGGCGGGCGGGGCGCTTCTGGTTTTTGGACAGGATGGGACGCGCTATGACGCCCCTGCGCTTTCAGCGCGCGGTATGCCTCGTGGGAGAGTACCACCGCGACAACCTCGTCGCGCTCAACGATGATGACCTTTCCTCCCTCCTCCGCCACGAGCTCCTGAATATCCCGCAATGTCATACCTGTATTTGTTACTTGTTCCGCCAGCTGGCGGATTATTTATTTCTTGCTCCTCCCCTCAATGACCTCTTGGGCTATGTTGGAAGGGGTCTCTTCGTATGCGTGGAACTCCATGGTAAACGTTCCCCTTCCTTCCGTCAAAGAACGCAGAGTCGTGGCATACCCGAACATTTCCGCGAGCGGGATCTTCGCCTCCACAACTTTCAATCCCGCCCGATCAAGGGTTTCTTCAATGCGTCCGCGCTTGGAAGAGATGTCGCCGATAACGTCCCCGAAGAACTGCTCGGGAACCGTTACTTCCAGCGCCATGATGGGTTCAAGCAGTACAAGACCTGCGCGTTTTGCCGCATCCTGCAGGCCCATGGAGGCGGCGATTTTGAACGCAAGCTCCGAAGAGTCAACTTCGTGGAACGATCCGTCAAAGAGCGTTGCCGAAAAATCAACCAGGGGGTATCCCGCCAGCACTCCCTTGTCCTTCGCCTCTTTGATTCCTTTTTCAACGGCGGGAATAAACTCGCGGGGAATTGCCCCTCCTTTGATCGCGTTGATGAATTCAAACCCCTCCCCTCGGGCTTTGGGTTCCACGCGAAGATGCACATGCCCGTACTGACCCCTCCCTCCGGATTGCTTGATGTATTTGCTCTCGGCCTGCGCCTCCTGTTTGATGGTTTCTTTGTACGCAACTTGCGGTCTTCCCACGTTCGCCTCCACGCCAAACTCCCGCTTCATCCGGTCTACGAGTATCTCAAGGTGCAGTTCTCCCATGCCCGCGATCAGCGTCTCGCCCGTTTCAATGTCCGCCTTTACCTTGAAGGTCGGGTCCTCGTCAGAAAGGCGTTTCAGAGCAAACCCCATTTTTTCCTGGTCAACTTTCGTTTTCGGCTCAATGCGAATGGAGATGACGGGCTCGGGGAACGATATCTGTTCAAGCACCACGGGGGCATCCTCGGCGCACAGGGTGTGCCCCGTGCTCGTTTCTTTCAGCCCGACGGTGGCGGCGATGTCTCCCGCGTAGAGCTCTTCCACCTCCTCGCGGTCGTTTGCATGCATGCGCAAAATTCTGCTGATGCGCTCTTTGCTTCCCGTGGTCGCGTTCAATACATATGATCCTTTTTGAAGCGTTCCCGAATACACGCGAAAATATGTGAGAGTTCCCACGTAAGGATCCGAGGCGATTTTGAAAGCAAGCGCGCTGAACGGATCGGCATCGAGAGGATGGCGTTCAACGGGCGTTCCCGTTTTTGGGTCGACCCCTTCCACGGGAGGAAGGTCGACGGGGCTCGGCAGATAGTCAATGACGCCGTCAAGCACGGACTGCACCCCTTTGTTTTTCAGGGCGGATCCGCAGAAGACGGGAATTAAATTTCCCGCGAGGCAGGCCTTTCGCAGTACGCGTTTTGCGTCCGCTTCTTCAATGCTTTTGCCCGCGAGATACGCTTCCATGAGCGTCTCGTCTTCGGCGACAATTTTTTCTAGAAGCTTCTCCCTCCATGTTTTCGCCATTTCCTGAAACTCCGCGGGAATGTCGGAATAGGCGATTGTCTGTCCAAAATCCCCCTCGTATCGCACCGCCTTCATCATGAGAAGGTCCACCACTCCCTGAAACCGCTCCTCCTCTCCCATGGGAATCTGAAGGGCAAGAGCGTTGGGGGTAAGTTTTGTCCATATGGAGCGCATATCCTTTTCAAAGGAGGCGCCCATGCGGTCTATTTTATTGATAAAGCACACTCGGGGAACGTGAAACTTGTCCGCCTGCCTCCAGACGGTTTCCGATTGCGGCTCCACGCCCGCGACTCCGTCAAACACCACGACCGCCCCGTCCAGCACGCGCAACGATCGCTGAACCTCCGCCGTAAAATCTATGTGTCCGGGCGTGTCAATGATGTTGATGCGGTATTCGTGGTCTTTGGTTCGTTTCTCCACTCTGGTATGCGTCCAAAAACAGGTCGTCGCGGCGGAAGTGATGGTGATGCCGCGCTCGCGCTCCTGTTCCATCCAGTCCATGACGGTCGTCCCTTCGTGAACCTCGCCTATTTTATGGGACATTCCCGTGTAAAACAAAACACGCTCGGTTGTCGTTGTTTTTCCGGCGTCAATGTGGGCAATAATGCCGATGTTTCTATACCGTTCTATGGGGTAGAGGCGAGCCATATCCAAAGATTACCAGGCAAAGTGCGCAAAGGCGCGGTTCGCCTCGGCCATCTTGTGGGTGTCTTCCCGCTTTTTCACGGCAGACCCCTCATTTTTATAGGCGGCCATCAGCTCGTCGGCGAGTTTTTCAGCCATGGGACGCCCTTTTTTGGAACGCGCGGCGGTCAGAATCCAGCGAAACGCCAAGCTCAGCTTCCGCGCACCCTTTACCTCCACGGGAACCTGGTAGGTTGCCCCTCCCACCCTGCGCGACCTGACCTCAAGCAGAGGGGTAACATTCTCAATCGCCGTCTGAAAAATCTCAAGGGGTTCTTTTTTGAGCCGTTCTTTGGCAATGGCAAACGCCCCGTACACCACCTTTCTCGCGATGCTCTTTTTCCCCTCCCGCATAATCTGATTGATGAACTTTGCGACCATCACATTCTTGTGGACGGGGTCCGGCTCCAGTTCTCTTTTCGCAATGTGCCGTCGTGCCATATGTTATTTTGGTTTTTTCGTTCCGTATTTACTGCGCTCTTGTTTCCTCCCCTCCACCCCGGAAGCGTCAAGAAGCCCGCGTATCACGTGATAGCGCACGCCCGGAAGGTCTTTTACCCGCCCGCCGCGAATGATGACCACGGAGTGTTCCTGCAGATTGTGCCCCACGCCCGGAATGTACGCCGTTACCTCCATGCCGTTGCTCAAGCGCACTCTTGCGACTTTCCGCAGGGCGGAGTTTGGTTTTTTCGGAGTCGTCGTGAACACTTTCACGCACACCCCCCTCTTAAAGGGAGACGGGTAGCGAACCGGCCTGTTTTTTTTCACGTTAAATCCAAACGCCATCGCCGGACTTTTTGAGTGAATCGCGATTTTTTTTCTCGGCTTCCTGATGAGCTGCCGAATTGTTGGCATAAAGAAAAATGTAGCAGACGACGCGGCGATTGTCAAACATTATGCGCTTATATTCCCGTAAAAATCCAAAAGAGAAACGAGATGGCGGGAGAGAGGAGGCGCAGGCCCGAAAACAAAAAGATAAGAAGAAGGAGAAATCCGTATCTCGCCATAAAAACTTTCACCGCATCAAGCGAAGATGGCAAAAATGCAAACACAATATGCGATCCGTCGAGCGGAGGGATGGGCAGAAGGTTAAAAACCGCGAGCATGAGGTTGATGTACACGATTGTTGCCATAATGCCCTCCATTGCTCCGGGGAATATTCCGGTTCGTATGAGCGTTCCGAAAGCGAACGCAAGCGCAATATTGGAGGCGGGCCCCGCGAGCGCGACTTTGAGCATGCCGAACTTTCCTCCCCGCAGATACGACCCGTCCACGGGAACGGGCTTTGCCCAGCCAAACAGTATTCTGCTTCCCGTCAGATACAGCAAAAGCGGGAAAAGAACGGACCCGAACGGATCAAGATGCGAAACTGGATTGAGCGTAAGGCGCCCGGCCCGTTTTGCCGTCGGGTCGCCCAGCGCCAAAGCGGCATATCCGTGGGATATTTCGTGCAAGATGACGGAGAATAAAAATATCGCAAGCGTAATAATCGTTTCCACGACCCGTACTATAGCGCACCATCTTGAAATTATCCAGAACTATGCTACGCTTTTTCCCATGGCACAGAAATGTATTCTTTGTGAAAAGACGATCAACCGCGCATGGCGCCTCGTCAAGTTGCGCGGAAAATACAACCCGACCGTGAAACGCACGCAACGGCCCAATTTGCAATGGGCGACGCTTTCAGAACAGGTGGCGGCGCGTTTTGGATTGACCGAGGGCAGAGTGAAGGCCTGCACGAAGTGCATAAAATCACTCACGAAAAAAGGAAAGAAAAC
>CAZYKY010000002.1:0-3147 GCA_964648405.1 uncultured Candidatus Saccharibacteria bacterium | reverse complement strand
GAGTGAAGGCCTGCACGAAGTGCATAAAATCACTCACGAAAAAAGGAAAGAAAACACCCAAGGCGTCTTGAGCAAGATGGAGGGTCGGGGTAAATTGTTTCGGGGTAATTGACCGGGCTGTAGTACAACGGCAGTATTTGCCCTTGGGGTGGGTAAGACCCGGGTTCAATTCCCGGCAGCCCGACTAGGCGTATTATCTCTACTTGACACTCGGACTCGCCGAGTTTGTTCTGTTTTGGTGGTTTTGGTATACTGAAGGATGAACAACAAATTACTCGTCGTGCTCGTTTCGCTTGCGATTGCCGGCGCGATCGCAACGGGGTTCTGGTGGTTCTTTTGGGCGCAGCAAAAGGTCGTTCCGGAATCCCGCGCCCAAATTCCCGCAGAAGAAGCGGCGCTTGGAGGAGCGCTGTACCAAAATGTCGAGCAACAGCAGAACCCCTTCAAGCAGGCGCCCGATGTTGCCCCCCTTCCCGCGGGGACCAATCCGTTCAAAGACGCCTATCGCAACCCTTTTGATAAATAACCCATGAAAAAACTATTCCTCGCTCTCGCGGCGCTGGGCGTTTTTGTTGCGGGAGTCGCGCTGGCGGCAAACGCCAACGATATTGTTTTTCCCGTGCAAGAGCTCGGCGGCTGCAAAAACGAACAGGCCTGTAAAACCTACTGCGACAAACCCGACAACATGGCTCCGTGCGTCGCATTTGCCAAGGCGCACAACTTAATGTCGCAACAAGAAATCAAGAGGGCGGAGGCGCTTTTGAGTTCCCTTGATGCCGGAGGACCCGGAGGATGCACAAGCAAAGAGTCGTGCGAGACATTTTGCAACGATGTTACCAATATAGAGGCGTGCATCGGATTCGCCGAGAAGCACGGCCTCATGGACGAGAACGAACTCAAAGAATCAAAACAGGTCATCCGCGCGTTGAAAAAAGGAGCCAAGCTTCCCGGAGGATGCACAAGCAAAGAGTCGTGCGAGACATACTGCCAAGACCCTAATAATGTGGAGGAGTGTGTTTCATTCGCGGAGGCCGCCGGATTTATAAAACCGGAGGAAGCGGCAGAAGCCAGAAAAATGATGGGGTTCATGCAACGGGGAGAAACGCCCGGCAATTGCAAGGGCAGGGAGTCGTGCGACGCATACTGCTCAAATGACGCAAATGTCATGGAGTGCGTCGCGTTCGCCGAAAAAGCGGGCATGATATCAAAAGAGGATGCCGACATGGCTCGGAAAACCGGAGGCAGGGGGCCCGGAGGATGCCGGTCAAAAGAATCGTGCGACGCTTTTTGCAACGCTCCCGACAACCAGCAGGCCTGTTTTGAATTTGCCAAAGAGCACGGCCTCATTCCCGAAGAAAAGCTCGCCGAAATGAAGGAGGGCATGGCCCGGCTCCGCGCGGGGGTCAAGCAGGCGCCGGAAGAGGTTGTCGCGTGCCTGAAGGCGAACCTTGGAGAAACCATCATTCAGGAGATTGAGGCAGGCACATTTACGCCCGGCCCCGCCACGGGAGAAAAAATCAAAGGATGCTTTGAATCAATGATGTCAAAAGTCAAAGAGGAGATGAAAAAGCATTTTGAGGGAATGCCGGAAAAAGTGCGGGCATGCCTGGAAGAAAATCTTGGAAAAGATGTGGTGGAACAGATCGCGCAAGGCCAAGCGCCTCCCTCTCCCGAAATGGGCGACTTCATGCGCGCGTGCTTTGAGCTGACGCGCCCTTCTCCCGCCGAGATGCAAGAGCAGATCATGCAGAACATGCCCCAAGAAATGCGCGCGTGCGCTCAACCAAAACTCGCAGAGTATTTACAATCCTTGCAAAAGCAAGAACAACCGGAAATGGAAAATCGTATACGAGGAATTGTTGACGCGTGCGCGCAAGATTTTCAGGCGCGCGAGATAGAAAAGCAAACGCAACAGATACAGCGTTCAGAAGCGGAGAATATCCCTTCGCCCGAAGGAATGAATCAAGAACAGCAGGCGGAGTTTGAACGGATCAAGCAAGAAAGAATCCTGCAGGAAACGGAGCGCAGAATCCAAGAGGAGGTTCGGCGCCAAACGCAGGAGGCGCAACAACTCCCGCTAGCCCCGTGAGAAAGGTGATGCGAGAAAGGGATCAGGCGCTCCTCTGGCGGCGGGCGGTGATGGAGAGAAAAAATACGGAGCCGAGCAGGAGGGCGAATACGGGCCCCGGGGAGACCGCGTAGCGGAGCGAGATTAGAATTGAGACAATCGCCCCGAGCACGCCCGCGCATACGCTTACAGCAAGATAGGAGCGCATGCTGGTTGCGAGGTTCCTGGCGATTGCCGCCGGCATAATGATCAGCGCACCCATGAGCAATAACCCGGTGAATTTGATGCCGAGCGCCACCGTCACCGCAAATATCAAAAGATAAAGCAATTCAAGCAGGGCGGGATTCAGCCCCACCGACCGCGATATCTCTTGGGAGATCAGGGTGAGCGTCAACTTTTTTGAGAGGACAAGAAGGGTGACGATAAGGAGAAGCGAGACGATTGAAGCAAAGACCGCGTCAAACAAAGAGAGTTGCGTCAGATCTCCAAACAACGCCTCCAACAACTCGTGCTCCGGAGTGAGCAGGGCGCCGAGTCCGAGAGCCATTGAAAATACGACCCCCACAATCGTCTCAACGCCGATGTTCGTTTTGCGTTCCGCGATCCATATGAAGAGCGCACCCGCGACAAGAAAGAAGAGTCCTCCGAGAAACGGATTGACGTTCCACAAAAGCGCGAGCGCGATGCCCGGAAGCGCGATATGCGCCATCGCGTCTCCAACCAGCGTCATTCGGCGCAACAGAGCAAACGCCCCAAGCGCCCCTCCCGCCGCCGCAATGAAAGATCCCGCAATGATAATCGCCAATAACGGACTGATCATACTTCGTGATGAATATGGGAGTGGAACTTTACATCTCGCCCGTAGAGATTTTTCAGATGCTCCGGAGTGAGCTCTTCGGGCGTTCCAACATGCGCGTGGCTCCTGTTGAGGCACAACACTCTATGCGCGTGCTGGTAGACCACGCTTAGGTCGTGAGAGATCAGTACGAGTGCAAAAGAGCGCGCCTTCTGGAGGCGTTCCAGCAGATCGTACACGGTCTCTTGCCCCGCAATATCCACGCTTGCCGTTGGCTCGTCAA
>CAZYKY010000001.1:0-15280 GCA_964648405.1 uncultured Candidatus Saccharibacteria bacterium | reverse complement strand
GCCCCTTTGTCTTGTGAGCGTTTCTTTTGCGCTTGAGGGAAAAGAATCCCGCATCTCAAATCAAAAAGAGCACGAATATTTCTCGCGCGCCCTCAAAGAGGCCGAATCCGCCGCCCTCTCCCTTGAGGCGTCCCGCACCGGCCTGCACCAAGCGGATCTTGCAGTTGTTCACGCGGAGATTCAGCAATGCCTGATTGACGGATATGCCGTGGAGCGCCTCTCGGGGTTTTCAGGAGGGACGATTGAGTGCAAGGTTGCCTGTTGCGTGATGAGCAAATCATTGGAGAACACCTTGTCTACGCTCACGCGCATGCTTGAAGAGAAACATACGCTCGTGAAGGTCGGGTACGAGGCGGTGGTGTATGCGGAGCGCGCGCGGCGGGCGAACAAAAGCGGAATTGTCGTATGCATGGGATATGCCTCGTCGCGCGCGTATATCTTTCGCGCGGGGCGGCTTACGGATTCTTTGCCGATTCCGTGGGGGACGCGGGAGCTCTTTTCCCCGTTCCGCGACGTGTTTGGAATGGAAGAGCGCGCCGCGAAAGAACTTCTCTCCCGGTACGAAAAAAAGGAGATCTCGGAGGCGTTGCGCAAAAAAACCAGAGAGCTGGTGTTGTCTCCTTTCTCGCAATTCGCTACACTGATACGGGAGGCGCTTTCGGGAGTTGCCGATTATGCGCGCCTTTCTTTGGAGCTCATCGGGGAGGGCGCGAGCATTCCCGAAGCGCAGGAATGCCTGCCGTCTTTTAAAATCCGGGTGCTTGTGCCCGCGCACGCGCGCATTCCGCGCGGCTCGCGGTTTTCGTCCGATTCCTCTTTTACCCTTCTTGCCATGTCCGCCCTTTACGCAACGCATAAAATTTTAGACATTACCCGAAGAAAACCTCCCGCTCCCGCGCAATCGGGCGGGACGGCTCTCTCAAAGACCCCTTTGGGGGGATCGCTCGCCTTGAGGGTTGCAAAAATCCTTCTCGCCGGAGCCCTGCTCGGGGCGCTCACGGGCGGGGGACTTTGGCACATTTTCTTTGCGAGTTCGCGGATTACCCTCGTCCCCAAAACCAGAAGCGTGACGGCCCGTCTTGTATTTTCCGCTGATCAGCGCCGCGCCGACGCAAGCATTGCGGATGCGGCAATTCCGGCGATGATTCTTTCAAAAGAAAAAGAGGCGGTGCGCGTGTTTCCTTCCACGGGAACGCGGGAAAAAGAAACATACGCCGAGGGGGTGATTCGCGTGTTCAATACGCAGGCGAATAAAAATCAAATTCTCGTCGCGAACACCCGGTTCATCGCGGCGAACGGAAAACTCTTCAAGACAACCGCAAGGGTGACGATTCCTCCCGGATCTCTTGACGTGCGCGTGAAGGCGGCAGAGCCCGGGGAGTCCTACAACATTGAGCCGACTGCCTTTTCTCTGCCCGGACTTGCCGGAACATCGCTCTATACGGTGATATACGGCAAATCCGCGGAGCCGATGCGCGGGGGATCGAAAATAACCGCGACGGTCGTTACCGAGAGCGATATTGCTTCAGCCGAGCTGGCGCTTGAGGACGCTCTTGTAAAACAGGCGAAAGAGATGATCGGGGGATCTGTTCCGGAGGGATACCTGTGGCTTCCGGAGTTCACAAAGCACGCAGTGGTGGAGTCAAAGCCCCTGGTCAAAGCGGGGGCGGAACTGGAGCAGTTTAATGTTTCCGCGAAGGTTCGCGTTTCGGCGCTCGTATTCTTGAGGCAAGATGCCGTGGATCTTCTCACGAACGCCCTCGGCCGCCTTGTGTCTGACGAGGAGGAGCTGGAGGGGTCCGGCATTTCCGCCTCGTTTGCGGGAGAACGCTTTAGAGAAAGCGAGGGAGCGGCGGATATTGCGGGGACAATAGAGGGGGTCGCCGCACGCATTATTGACAAGGAGCTCCTCTTGTCCCGCATACAGGGGAGGCATAAAAAAGAGGCGGTTGCCGCGCTGGGATCATACGACCCTCTCCAAGAATCCGGGGTAGAGATTTCTCCCTTTTGGAGGCAGACGCTTCCTGCCGACTCTTCCCGCATCTCATTTACCACCCGGCTCTATTGACTTTCTCATATTTCCCTGCTAGAGTTTCTCACATCTTGTAATGACGAATCAGCAAAAAGCAGAGAATCAAAGGCACGGTGAAGTGCTCGAGGCCTTGCCGAGTTTAAAATTTAAAGTTAGGCTTGACGACGGTTCGGAGATCTTGGCGTATCTTTCGGGAAAACTTATCGTGCACAGGATTCGCGTGCTTCCCGGAGATCGAGTAACGGTTGAGACGACGCCGTATGATCCGACAAAAGGAAGAATCGTCTATCGGGGGACAAAAACAAACACCGGCGCATGAAAGTACGATCAGGGGTCAAAAAAATCTGCAGGGACTGCATGATCGTCCGGAGAACCGGAACGCTGTATGTTGTGTGCAAGAAGAACCCAAAACATAAGCAACGCCAAGGATAACATTCATTCGTACATATGGCGCGCATCGCCGGAGTGCAAATCGCTGACAATAAAAAACTTCTGTTTGGCCTTCCGTACGTATACGGAATCGGCCCTGCTTTGGCGAAAAAAATCATACAGGAAGCGCGCCTTGATCCCGACAAAAAGGTTGGAGACCTGACTGCAGGCGAGCTGAACACGCTGAAAAAAATCATGGAGACGGGACGTAAGATTGAAGGAGATTTGCGCAGGGAGATCGTCATGAATATCAAACGCCTGAAAGACATCGGATCATGGCGGGGGATGCGCCACGCGCGGCGCCTTCCCGCGAGAGGCCAGCAGACCAGAACCAATACGCGCACGGTGCGTGGAAATGTTCGCAAGACCGTGGGATCGGGCAAGAGGCCGTCCGCCTCGCCGACTTAATCTAAAAATCATGGGAAAAAAGCGCATCACGCGACAAACGTCCGCCGAGCTCGTTCAGGAGATTGAACGGGTAGAGCAGAACATCCAGAAAGACGAGACGGGGACCCCGCAACCGGTTGCTCAAAAAAAATCAAAAGAGGGGCGCCTGCACATCTATTCGTCATACAATAATACTATTATGACCCTTACGGACGATCGGGGGGAGGTGTTTTCTACGGCGAGCGCCGGAAGCATTGGGTTTAAGGGAAGCAAAAAATCCACCCCGTTTGCCGCCTCAAAGGTTGCCGACGTGATTGCGGGAAACGCAAAAAGCAAAGGGATTGAACGCATATCGGTATTTGTCAGAGGAGTCGGTCCGGGGAGAGAGTCGGCCCTGCGCTCCATGGGGTCAAAGGGGTTTGAAATCATAAAGATTCAAGACATCACTCCTGTTCCCCACAACGGCCCCCGCTCTCCGAAAGTCCGCCGCGTATAAAACCAAATTTATGCAGAAAGGAGTCGTCAGAAAACGAAAAACCCAGGCGCTGTCCGAATACGGCCGCCAGCTGAAGGAAAAGCAAACCTTGCGCAACGAGTATAACCTTCGCGAGCATGCGTTTCGCGCGTACGTGCAAAAAACCCTCCAAGGCGCGCGCCTGAAAGGATCCGCGCCCGAAATGTTCATGCGCCTGCTCGAAACCCGTCTTGATAATCTGGTGTATCGGGCGGGGTTTGCGGCAACTCGGGCAAAAGCACGCCAGATGGTTTCTCACGGGCATTTTCTCGTCAACGAAAAGCCCATGAATATCCCGTCCTACGGGGTTCGCGCAAACGACCGCGTTGCGGTAAAAAATTCTTCTCTCGCATCTCCGCTCTTTGCAGACATCCAGAACATCTGGAAGAAGTTTCAGGCGCCCGTATGGATTGAACTTGACAAAGAGCATACGGCCGTCAAGGTGCTGTCGCTGCCAGCCATGCACGAGGTGGAGATCGGGGCGGACATTCCTTTGATTTTTGACTTTTATTCACGATAATTATATTCAATATCTATGATTTCTCTGTCAAAGCCGGCACGTGTCGTTGAGCGCGAAGAAAACCGCGCGGTGTTTGAAGTTGAAGAGCTCTATCCGGGATATGGCGTAACTATCGGGAACAGCGTGCGCCGGGTACTTCTCTCGTCTCTGGACGGAGCCGCGGTTACGAGGGTAAAAATCAAAGGAGTTCCCCACGAGTTCTCCACGATTTCCGGCATGCAAGAGGACGTGATCGGGCTTTTGCTCAACATCAAACAGGTGTGCGTGAAACTGCACGGATCCGAAGCGCAGAAGGGCATGCTCTCGGTGCGGGGAGACAAAGAGGTCAAGGCGGGAGACATTGAGTTTCCTTCCCAGGTTGAGCTTATAAACAAAGATCTGGTCTTGTGCCGTCTTACCGACAAAAAAGCGGAGTTGGAAATGGAGGTGTTTGTGGAGCCCGGCGTTGGGTATGCTCCCGTTGTCGCCTCAAAAAAAGAAAAGGAGGATATCGGAACCATTGCGCTTGACGCCATCTTTACGCCCGTAGTCAAAGTGAACTATACGGTAGAACAGATGCGCGTGGGCGATCGCACCGATTTTGACAAGTTGCGCGTTGAGGTGGTTACCGACGGAACGTTGAGCCCGGAAGAGGCGTTTCAGAAAGCGCTTTCAATTCTCATTGACGAACTTGCGGTTGTGAAGAGCGGGGTGGAGGGGGCGATTCCCTCGGCACAAGAGGCCGAAGAAACGGAAGAACCGTCTCCGAAGAAAAAAAAGACAAAAGCGGTAAAGGCGGTAAAGGCGGCCAAGAAAAAAGCGTAGTACTATGAAAAAACGCGTGCGGGCAAGAACATTCCAGCGAACCGGAGACACGCGAAGAGCGTTTGTCTTGTCTTTGATGCGCGCGCTTTTTCTTGCGGGAAAAATAGAGACAACGGAGGCGAGAGCAAAAGAAATTGCCCGTCTGGCGCAAAAAGTCATTACCACCGCGAAAAAAGAGAATACGATGATGGCGCGGAGAGAGCTTGCGAAAATGTTTGATGCAAAGACGGTCGCGCGTCTTCTTTCCCATGTCGCGCCGAATTATAAAGAGAGAAAGGGCGGATATACCCGGGTTATCAAGACGGGCAGGCGCGGGGGAGATGCCGCGAGAACAGCCGTTCTTGAATTGGTTGCCTGATCATGCTCGCTATGGAAACACCGCACACAATCATTGACGCGACGGGAAAACCATTGGGGCGTCTCGCCACCCGAATTGCCGTGCTTCTGCGGGGCAAAGACAAACCAGGATTTGTCGCGCACGATGACAAAGGCGGAACGGTTGTGGTGCGCAACGCGGGACTTATGAAACTCTCCGGGCGGAAGCTTTCGCAAAAACAGTACTATCGCCATTCGGGATATCCCGGAGGGATAAAAGCCACTCCGCTCTCGAAACTTTTTGCGGAGAAACCCCAAGAGGTCTTGAGAAAGGCGGTCATGGGAATGCTCCCGAGGACCCGTCTGCGTTCGCGCCAGATTGCGCGTCTTCGATTTGAATAACCGATATGGCAATAAAAAAACAAGAGTCATCTTCTCGTTATATTGAGGCGGTGGGAAGGCGCAAGGAGGCCATTGCGAGAGTTCGCATTGTTCCCGGCGCTTCGGAGACGAGCGCGGTGGTCAACGGAAAAAACCTTGAGGCGTATTTTCAGGACCTCGCCCTGCGAGGGACCGCCCTTGCCCCGCTTGACGTTGCGCACCCCGCAGAACCCCTCTCGATCTCTGTGCTGGTGAAGGGGGGAGGAATGGTTGCGCAGGCCCACGCCGTGCGCCACGGCCTGACGAGAGCGATTGTGAAGTGGAGCGCAGAGACCCGTCCCGTGCTGAAGGCCGCCGGGTTTCTCACCAGAGACCCGCGCACGAGAGAACGCAAAAAGTTCGGACTCAAGCGCGCCCGCCGCGCCCCTCAGTGGAAAAAACGCTAATCTCCCAATTGACAAGGATTTTTTGAGCATGATATCGTGGGGGTGGTATGCCATTGGATCAAGACGACTTGAAGGGAATCAAAGAGATTGTTGTTGAGGCGGTCAGTCCTTATTTTGTTGCGATTCAAAAAGATTTTGAGCGCATTGACGATCGTTTTGACAAAATTGATGAACGCTTTAACACCATTGAGCGGTTACTCATAGAAGATCACAGGCGGAGAATCCAGAATCTCGAAGAAGAGGTCAAAGAACTCAAAACTCTTTTGCTGGCGCACTAATTATTTTTTGGTGTCCGTATTTTGCCTTTGTCTTGCGCGGTAAGCGCCGGACTTTTTTGTTTTAGGGGGGGGCACAGTTGCAAAAGGGAGGGAGTTCCTCTAGAATACGGATGTTATGGGAGAATATTTCCGCATTCAGGGGCGCAAAAAACTCGAGGGAGACCTGCCGGTGCGCGGCTCAAAGAACGCCGCATTCCCTTTGCTTGCCGCCTCCCTGCTCACCAAAGAAGCGTGCGTTATCGGCAATCTTCCGCACATTGAAGACGTTTCCCGCATGCTTGAGATTTTAACGAGCATGGGGGTTGAGGTTGACCGCATAGACGAGCGGAGCGTACGGATACGCTCAAACAACGCGACAATCGACACAATCAACAAAGACGTTGTGCTCAAGTTCAGGGGGGCGGCGCTTTTGTTCGGGCCCCTGCTCTCGCGCTTTCGCAAGGTCTCTCTGCCCCAGCCGGGGGGGTGCATCATTGGCGCGCGTCCGCTGGACACGCACGTGGATGCTTTTAGACAGCTTGGAGCGCGCGTGCGCGAGACGGCGCGGCGCATTGACTTGGAGATTGATTCCATCCCGAAAAAAAGGGAGGTGATTCTCAACGAGTTTTCCGTAACGGCAACGCTCAATGTCATGCTGTTTGCGGCCTCCTGCCCCGGCACAACGGTCATTAAGATTGCGGATCAGGATTACCAGGTTCAAGAACTCGCGCGCGTATTGCGCCATATGGGGGCCGCCGTAACGCTCGGTCCCGCCAATACCATTGTTGTTGAGGGAGTAAAAAAACTTTCCGGGTTCAACGCGGAACTCCTGTACGACCCCATCGAGGCGGGCACGTTCATCGTTCTTGCCGCCTCGAGCCGAGGCAGGGTGGTTGTACGAAACGTGGAAAAAGATTTTCTGGAACTCTTTTTAAAAAAGCTGAAACACTCGGGAGTTCGCTTCGCAGAAACCCCCTCGAGCGCCCGCCTCTCTTCGTCTTCTCACGCGCTTGTTGACATCGCGCTGGAACCCTACACCTCTTTGCGCATAGAGAAAATACAGAGCTGGATCTATCCCGGCATCCATTCTGACCTCCAAAGCGTGCTCGGGGTGCTCGCCACGCAGGCGAAGGGATCCACGCTTCTGCACGACCCCTTGTATGAGGGGCGCCTCAAATATCTGGAAGAACTCAACAAAATGGGCGCGGAAATCTATATTGCCGACCCCCATCGCGCCATCATCAACGGGCCCACCCTTCTGCACGGCACCAACCTTGGCCCTCTGGACTTGCGGGGAGGGGCGGCGCTGATCATTGCCGCACTTATCGCAAAAGGGGAGAGCACCATCAACAACGTGTATCAGGTTGACAGGGGGTACGAAGCGATTGAGAAGCGTCTCCAGGCCATCGGAGCCGACATCATCAGAACAAAATAATATGTTCATCACCAAACTCGGCATTGACCTTGGCACATGCAACTCCCTGGTGTTTATTCCGGGGAAGGGCGTAACCCTGCAGGAACCCTCCGTTGTTGCCGTCTCCCTGGCGGAAAATACGATTCTCGCGGTGGGCGAAGAGGCGAAAGAGATGATCGGCAGAACGCCTGATGCCATCCGCGTGTACCGGCCTTTGCGCGACGGGGTCATTGCCGATTTTCGCGTGACGCTCGCGATGATCCGTTATTTTCTCAAGAAAGTTCTCCCGCGGTATCAGTTTTTCAAGCCGGAAGTTCTCATCTCCGTCCCTGCGGGGATAACCTCCACGGAGAGGAGGGCCGTTGTTGAGGCCGCGATACACGCGGGCGCCAAAGCCGCATATATCGCCAAAGAGCCCATTTTGGCGGCAATCGGGGCGGGCATTCCCATCAACTCCTCGTCGGGACACATGATCATAAACATCGGCGGAGGAACTTCGGAAGTTGCCGTCATCTCTCTGGGAGGAATCGTGGTTGCGAGTTCTTTGAGGGTCGCGGGAGATAAGTTTGATCAAGGCATCTCCAGTTATATCAAAAAAGTGTACAACCTCGCGATCGGCGAAAAAACGGCTGAAGAGGTGAAAATAAAAATAGGAACGGCTCTTCCCGAAAAGCAAGAGCACTGGGTTGAGATTCGGGGGAGGGATTTGATGCATGGGCTTCCCAAGACATTGCGCATCTCGTCCAACGAGGTAGTGGAGGCGATACAGGATCCTCTGCAGGAAATTGTGCAGGCGGTAAAATTTTTGCTCCGGGAGACCCCCGCGGAGCTTTCCGCCGATATCATGGACAAGGGGATGATTGTTTCGGGAGGAGGGGCGCTTTTGCGCAACATTGACCAGCTTTTATCTCAGGCAATCGGGGTTCCGTGCTTTATCGCCGAAGATCCTTTGAGGTGCGTTGCGCGGGGAACCGGGGTTGTGCTTGATAATCTTGAGGTGTACAAGCGCAGTGTGATGGCGAAAAAATGAGCCGGACGAGCGACATCCGATGGAGATATTTGGAAAACGCGTGGCGCGAGGGGCGATTGAGCCATGCCTACCTGTTTTCAGGAAACGATGACCGGCTCCAAAGAGAGTACGCCCTCCGCCTCGCCCGCCTTGTCCTCTGCCTGAACCCCAAAGAATCCGAACCCTGCGCGCTGTGTGTCGCGTGCACGAGTTTTCTCCGCCATGCGCATCCGGATGTCCATACGCTTGTTAGCGATCCTTCAAAAGAATCCCCGGAACTCACAATTTCTGCCGTTCGCGACCTGCGCGAAGCAATGAGCAGAAGGCCATGGGTGAGTTCCGTGCGCGTGGCAATCATAGAGCATGTCCACACGATGAACGGTACGGCCCAAAGCGCCCTTCTGAAACTGCTTGAAGAACCTCCCGGGCGGGCGCTCTTTCTTTTGTGCACCCCTAGCCCGGGATACCTGCTGGATACCATACGCTCCCGCGCTCAGGAGGTGCGGTGGTATTCGTTTGAATATGGGGAGTCATCCAAAGAATCGCAGTCCGATTTGGAGGTAATTCTCAACGCTCCTTTGTACGAAGCCCTCCGCCTTGCCAAAACAATGAGCGAGGATGCAGACCGCGCAAGCGCGCGAGCCCGCGGCCTTCTGGAGGCCTCGAGAGAGCGCATGCTCAAGGAGGCCGCTGCGGGAAGGCGCGAGGAGCTCTCGCGCCTCAAGAATCTTGCCCTGCACATTCAGGACGGAATTCGCGATCTGGAGGAGACAAGCTCGAACCCCTTGCTCGTACTTGAGCGCGTTGTCCTTTCCGTGTCATAGTGGAGGATATGATAAAAGAAATTCTTACCCATACGAAGGGGGAGTGTGCAAAGGCCGTTGATTTTTTTACGAAAGAGCTCATGCGCTTGAGAACAGGACAAGCGAACCCCGGCCTTGTGGAGGATATTCCGGTTGCGTTGCACGGGGAGATGCTTCCCCTCAAACATATTGCGGGAATTACCTGTCCCGAACGCAGGCAGATTCTCATTCAGCCGTGGGATGCCTCCGCGCTCGGCTCCATTGAAAAGGCGCTCCAGAAAGCGGCGCTCGGAGCCCAGCCCGTCGTAGACCAGACATCCGTGCGCCTTATCCTTCCTTCAATCACGCAGGAGTATCGGGATATGCTTATAAAAAATCTTACTGAAAAGGCGGAACAGACAAAAAAGAGCATTCGCAGGCATAGGGAAGAGGCGTGGGAACGCGTTCAAACCATGACGCGGGAAGGGACGATAAGGGAAGACGACAAATTTCGCGCCAAAGACGAACTTCAGAACATCATTGACGAGGCGCAGGAGGCAATTGAGCGTCTCGTGGAGCGGAAAAAGGGGGAATTGGGAACATAAACGCGCATGACCTCTTCAATTATTGTGGCAATCGGAGGGCTGATTTTTCTTGTTATCTTGCACGAACTGGGCCATTTTCTCATTGCAAAAAAACTCGGGGTTCGCGTGGACGAGTTCGGCATAGGATATCCCCCCAAGCTCTGGGGCATAAAAAGGGGGGGGACGGAGTATTCGCTGAATCTTCTGCCTTTTGGCGCATTTGTGCGCTTGGCGGGAGAGGAGGATGAAAGCGCGGATTCCGGAAGCTACCGCGCCCAACCCCTCTGGGGGAAGGCGCTTATATTGTCAGGGGGCGTCATTGCCTTTTGGATCGTTGCATGGGCGCTCTACAGCATTCTCGCGGGGACATCGGGAATTGTCACGGCGGTTGCAGACGAGGCGATTAACCCGCGCTACGAGGCGCGCGTGCAGATTCTTGGAGTCGCCCCCGGCTCTCCCGCGGAGGCCTCCGGCCTTATGCCCGGAGACACGATTCTTGCAGTCGGAAGGCAGGAAAAGGCGCTCACGGTTTCTCTCGTCCAAGAAGAGGTCAATCTGTTTCGCGGAAAAGACCTGACTATTCTTCTGGAGCGCAACGGAACTCGTCAAAGCGTCTCTCTTGAACCCCGCCTCACACCTCCCTCCGATCAGGGGCCGGCGGGCATTATGCTTGCTCTTGTGCAGAACATCCGCTCCCCGTGGTATACGGCTCCTCTCAAGGGGGGACAAGTTGCAGGGGAGGTGACGCTGCATGTGGTAAGGGGCCTTGGAGTACTTTTAAAGTCGCTCATCTTCGACCGGCAGGCGCTCAGCGGCGTGGAGGTGCAGGGGCCCGTGGGAATCACCAGAACCTTGTCGTTGTCCCTTGCGCAGGGAGCTTCGTCGTTTCTCTCCCTCCTCGCGCTCATTGCCGTATATCTTGCCGTGTTTAATCTCATTCCTCTTCCCGTGACGGACGGAGGCAAACTTTTTTTAATCTTCATTCAAAGCATTACGGGCAAAACGATTCCCGTTTCCGCGGAACGCGTCATGAACGCCGCGGTATTTTCTCTGTTGCTTTTGCTCATGATTTGGGTGACAATAAAGGACATTATGCGCATATGGTAGCCCTATGAAATTAGAAAACTTTCCCGACTGGTATACCGATGTCATCCTGCGATCCGAGCTTGCCGACTACGGCCCCGTAAAGGGAACAATGGTTATCCGCCCGTACGGGTATGCGTTGTGGGAGCGGGTTCAGCAGATTTTTGACGCAATGATCAAGGCGGACGGCGTGCAAAACGCCTATTTTCCCATGTTCATTCCCGAGCATCTTTTGAAGAAAGAGAAGGAGCATGTGGAGGGGTTTGCGCCCGAGGTTGCGGTGGTAACGCACGCGGGGGGAAAAAAACTCACCGAACCCCTCATTGTCCGCCCGACATCGGAAGCCATCATGTACGAGATGTTCGCCAAGTGGATCCACTCGTGGCGCGACCTTCCTTTCATGATCAACCAATGGACAAACGTGGTGCGCTGGGAATTGCGCACATATCTGTTTTTGCGCACGAGCGAGTTTTTATGGCAGGAGGGGCATACCGTTCACGCCGAGCATGAAGAGGCGGAGCGCCAGGTCATGAGGGCGCTGGACCATTATGTCGCCCTCTATCAAGAGTATTTTGGAATTGCCGGAATTGCGGGAAAAAAGAGCCCGGCCGAACGCTTTGCGGGAGCGGACGAAACCTACACGTACGAAATGCTTATGCCCGACGGCAAGGCCCTGCAAGGGTGCACTTCGCACGATCTGGGGCAGAACTTCAGCAAGGCCTTCCATATTGAGTTTCAGGGCAAAGACGGAGCGACCCATCTTCCGTGGCAGACGAGCTGGGGGCTCTCCACGCGAAGCATCGGCGGGCTCATCATGGCCCACGGAGACGACCAAGGACTTGTGCTTCCTCCGCGGCTCGCTCCCGTCCAGCTCGTGATTATTCCCATTTACAAGGGAAAAGAAATGCCCGAAGATATTGCAAAAACCATCGCCCTCATACGGGAGGCGCTGGAGGGCGAGGTTCGCTTGCACGTTGACGGAAGGACGGAATACACCCCGGGATGGAAGTTTCACGAGTGGGAGCTCAAGGGCGTCCCCCTGCGTCTTGAAATAGGGCAGAAAGAATGCGCCTCGCGGCAGGCAACACTGGTGCGGCGCGACACAAAAGAGACCGTGCGGGTTGAACTTGGGGAGATTCGCAACGCCGTGCCCGATCTGTTGCGCTCCATTCAGCGCAACCTCTTTGACGCAAGCTCGGCCTTTCTGCGAGAGCACACGCGCGAGGTGGCGACGTATGACGCTTTCAAGTCCGTCATGAGCGAGCACAAGGGATTTTTGCGCGCCTTTTGGTGCGAAGATTCCGCATGCGAGGCACGCATTAAAGAGGAAACAAAGGCGACGACCCGATGCCTCCCGCTTGACGCTCCCGAAGAAAAAGGGGAGTGTGTGTATTGCGCAAAACCCGCAAAACATCGCTGGATATTCGCGCAGGCCTACTGATATGAATATTTTCGGAAAAATTTTGTCATACGTCGGGCAGGATATCGCCATTGATCTTGGCACCGCAAACTCCCTCGTGTACGTGCGAGGGCGGGGAATCGTCATCCAAGAGCCCTCGGTGGTTGCGGTCAATCAGAAGACCGGACAGATTCTTGCCATCGGGCAGGAGGCAAAAAAGATGGTTGGCAGGACTCCCGCGCACATCGTTGCCACCCGCCCTTTGGTAAAAGGGGTCATTTCTGATTTTGAGGTGACGGAGCAAATGCTCAAATATTTTATGGACAAGGTGGCGCGCGGCGGATTTATGCTGCGCCCCGGGCCCCGCGTGATTGTGGGGATTCCTTTTGGCGTAACCGAGGTTGAGAAAAAAGCAGTGCGGGACGCCGCGCTCAATGCGGGAGGAAGGGAGGTCTTCTTGATTGAAGAACCCATGGCCTCGGCAATCGGAGCGCGCCTGGAGGTGCAAAACGCCAATGGCAATTTTATCGTTGACATCGGCGGAGGGACAACCGAGGTTGCCGTCATCTCTCTGGGAGGAATCGTCTTTGCAAAATCCCTGCGTATCGCGGGAGACAAGCTCAACGAGGACATCATGAATTTTGCTCAGGAGGAGTATAAACTTTTAATAGGGGAGCGGACCGCCGAGGATGTAAAAATAGAGATTGGCTCGGCCTACCCTCTGAAAGAAAAACTCGAGTACCCTTTGCGCGGACGGAACATCGTTACCGGGCTTCCCGAAGAGATCATCGTGGGAGACGCGGAGATACGCAAGGCGATGGAGCGCTCCGTGCGCTTTATTGTCAACGAGGTCAAAAGCGCCGTGGAGGCGACTCCGCCCGAGTTGCTCGCTGACATCATGAGCAAGGGAATTCATCTTGCCGGAGGGGGCGCCCTCTTGAGGGGGTTGGACGCGCTGATCACGAAAGAGACCAGGATTCCCACGCGCATCGTGGAAGATCCCCTGACCGCGGTGGTGAGGGGGGCGGGCATGGTGCTGGAAAATCTTGATGAGTTGTACGACGTGCTCGTGGAAACGGAAAATCTTGAACCGCCTAGATGAAAATTCAAAAGTGATGATCTCGAAAGAAGAGGTTAAACATATCGCGGATCTCGCAAGGATACCGCTGAGCGATGAGGAGATCGCAAGATTCCAAAAAGAACTTTCTCAAGTGCTCGATTATTTTGAGATGCTCGCGCGCGTTGATACCTCTCATATTTCTCCGACCTTTCACTCGTCTCTTTTGAGTAACGTGATGAGGGAGGATGTTACCCGTCCCGCTCAAGAGCATGCAAGAACGCCGCTCACGCGGTCCTTTCCCGATGCGGAAGGGGGGTACTGCAAAACGCATGGATAATCTTTCCATACAATCAATTCAGAAAGGGCTGGCAAGCAAGGCGTTTTCCGCCAGGGAGCTCGCGCTGTATTTTTTGGACGCCATTGAAAAAAAAGACAAAGAGATCAATGCGTTTATCACGGTTTGCCCCGAAATTGCCCTTTCAAAGGCGGATGAGATTGACGAGCGGGTTGCAAAAAACCTTCCCCTGCCCTCTTTAGCGGGAGTGCCGTTCTCCGTGAAAGATGCCATTTTGGTGGAGGGGGTGCGCTGTACCGCGGGATCCCGCATGCTTGAGCACTATGTCGCTCCGTACAGCGCAACCGCGGTGTCTGGGGCGCAGGAGGCGGGCGCGCTGGCGCTTGGAAAGACAAATATGGACGAATTTGGCATGGGCGCTTCCAATGAGCACTCGGCTTTCGGGCCGGTGAGAAATCCCCACGACCTTGCGCGCGTTGCGGGAGGGAGTTCGGGAGGGGCCGCCGCGAGCGTTGCGGCAAAAGAATGTATCTTTGCTCTGGGGGAGGATACCGGAGGATCCATACGCCTTCCTTCCGCCTTTTGCGGAGTTGCCGGGCTGAAACCGACATACGGGGCGGTCTCCCGCCACGGGATCATTGCGCTCGCATCTTCTCTTGATCAGGTGAGCCCGGCGGCAAAAACGGTTGAGGACGTTGAACAGGTGTTTCGGGCAATCTCCGGCATTGACCCGATGGACGCGACATCCGCGCCCTACGCGTATGTTCCGCAAGAGCGTCCCATAAAGGGGCTCGCCATAGGGATTCCTAAAGAATATTTCGGAGAAGGGCTCGACCCCGATGTTGAAAACGTGGTGCGTCGCGCCTTGTCCCTGCTTGAGGGGGCGGGAGCGAGGATTGTGGAGGTTTCACTGCCCCATGCGGAATACGCACTTTCGGTGTATTATATTATCAATACCGCGGAGGCCTCCTCAAACCTCGCGCGGTACGACGGAGTGCGCTATGGCGGCGCCTCGCGCGGAGCCCTTCTGGGCAGCGAGGTCAAGCGGAGAATCATGCTGGGAACGTACGCGCTTTCCGCGGGATATTACGAAGCGTATTACGGAAAAGCCCAGAAGGTGAGAACGCTTATCAGCCGGGACTTTGAAAAGGCGTTTGAATCGGTTGACCTTATCATGGGTCCCGTCGCCCCTTTTGTTCCTTTTGCGATTGGGGAGCGGGTCAGCAACCCTCTTTCCATGTATCTGGTTGACATCTATACGGTACCCGTCAATATCGCCTCCCTTCCGGCCCTCTCCGTTCCGGCGGGAAAAGTGGGCGCCCTGCCCGTGGGTTTGCACATGATCGCCCCGCGCTTCAGGGAGGATCTCCTGTTGAGCGTCGGGAAATCGTTTGAACGCATTCGAGGAGACCTTTGAGCGTATCACATTCACCTCTATGACGATTCTTTCTTCGCTGTTTGAATATATCAACTCTCCGGAACTTCAGGCTGCCCTTTTGCCTGCAAAAATCGTGCTGGGAAGCGTGGGGATATTTTTCGTGATTGCCGTCATTGTCCTCATCAGCAAGA